>CAKSPN010000153.1 GCA_934481375.1 uncultured Clostridia bacterium | reverse complement strand
TCGCCGTACAGCTTTCTGTTCTTTTCTATATAATCGTCAATATTGTATTTTTCCATAAACTTAACGCACATAAGCTGAGTGAGAACAGGCGTATGTACATCGTTTGCCTGTTTCAAAATCTCAATTCTGCCGCACAGCTCCGCACCGGCAACGATATATCCCAAACGCATACCCGGTGAGAGTATTTTGGAGAAAGAGCCGGAATATATAACTCTGCCCTCTGTATCGAGCGATTTAACCGTCGGCACGTCCTCTCCCGCAAAGCGCAGGTCGCCGTATGGATTATCCTCCAATATAAGCACATCGTACTTTGATGCAAGCTCAAGCATTTTCTTTCTCTTTTCAAGCGACATTGTAACGCCTGTCGGGTTCTGGAATGTGGGAATTGTGTATATCATCTTCACATTTTCGTTATTCTTCAAAGCTTCTTCAAGCTTTTCCATATTCATTCCGTCAGACTCAACCTCAACGCCCACAAGCTCGCACTCATATGTTCTGAATGCGTTTAAACTGCCGACAAAACTCGGGCTTTCAACTATTACCTTATCGCCTTTGTTAAGCACTGCTTTTGCGGTGAGATCTATTCCCTGATTTGCGCCCGTCATTATAAGTATTTCGTCCGTATCATGATACGAATTTACTTTTAATGCTCTCGATTTTGCACATTCTTTCATTTTTGGGTGACCGTCCGTTGTGCCGTACTGCAAGGCAAGAGTCGGGTTTTCGTCCAAAACCTCTTTTGCTATTTCGGCAAGTTCTTTTCCCGGGAAAAGCTCCGACGCAGGGTTTCCTCCTGCGAGCGAAATTATCGTCGGGTCTGCCATTCTCTTAAACATTTCTCTAATTGCCGAGCCTTTCATTTCCTTAACTCTGTCGGCAAAAAATCTTGTATATTCCATTTTTATGACCTCCGTATTACTTGTCTATCTTCTTCCACGAATCCTTAAGCGCAACCGTTCTGTTGAATACGGGCATTTCGTCCGTGCTGTCCTTATCCTTGCAGAAATATCCCGTTCTTAAGAACTGGAACTTATCGCCCGCTGCCGCGTTTTTGAGATTGCTTTCAAGCTTTGCGTGCTTTACAACGATCATCGAGTCGGGGTTTAAGTTATCAGTAAAATCGTTTACACCCGTTTCATCGGACGGGTTTTCAACAGTAAATAATCTGTCGTAAAGGCGTATTTCGGCATCAAGCGCATGAGCGGCGCTTACGAAATGAATTGTTCCCTTTACCTTTCTTCCGTCAGGGGTCTGTCCGCCTTTTGACTCGGGATCATACGTGCAGTGTACCGCAACAACGTTTCCGTCGCTGTCCTTATCGCAGCCCGTGCAGGTTACGTAATACGCACTCTTTAAGCGCACCTCTCTGCCGGGTACAAGTCTATGATACTTTGACGGCGCTTCTTCACGGAAGTCCTCGGCTTCAATATAAAGCTCCTTTGAAAACTCGACTTCTCTCGTTCCCATTGACGGGTCCTCGGGGTTTACTTCAACCTCTATCTTCTCAACCAAATCCTCGGGGTAATTATCAATTATAAGTTTAATCGGATTTAATACCGCCATTGCTCTCGGCGCTTTTTTGTTAAGGTCATCTCTTATGCAGGCTTCGAGCATTGCGAAATCTATTACGCTGTTTGCCTTTGAAACGCCTATTCTTTCGCAGAAATCCCTTATTGCCTCGGGCGTATATCCGCGTCTTCTCATTCCGCATATCGTTGACATTCGCGGATCGTCCCAACCCGAAACTATTCCTTCTTTTACAAGCTTAAGACAGCGTCTTTTGCTTGTGAGAGTATAGTTTAAGTTCATTCTTGCAAACTCAATCTGTCTTGACGGCTTATCGTATCCCACTTCTCTCAAAACCCAGTCATAGAGCGGTCTGTGGTCTTCAAATTCGAGCGAACACAATGAATGTGTAACACCCTCAACCGTATCGGAAATGGGGTGTGCAAAATCGTACATCGGATAAACAAGCCACTTATTGCCCGTTCTGTGATGATGCGCTCTTAAAATTCTGTATATAACGGGGTCACGCATATTAAGATTGGGCGACGCCATATCTATCTTTGCTCTTAAAACCTTTGCGCCGTCGGGGAATTCGCCGTCCGTCATACGCTTGAACAAATCAAGATTTTCCTCGATTGAACGCTCTCTGTACGGACTGTTCTTGCCCGGCTCTGTAAGTGTTCCTCTGTATTCTCTTATCTCGTCTGCTGACAAGTCGCACACATACGCCTTGCCTTTTTCGATAAGCTTTACAGCCGCCTTATATATATCGTCAAAATAATCCGATGCATACAAAACCTTGTCCCACTGAAATCCGAGCCACTGTATATCATCCATTATTGCGTCAACATACTCGGTATCTTCCTTTGTGGGGTTTGTGTCGTCAAGGCGGAGATTGCATGTTCCCTTATACTGTTTTGCCATTCCGAAATCTATGCATATGGCCTTTGCATGTCCCACATGCAAATACCCGTTCGGCTCGGGCGGAAAACGTGTCTGCACGTGATCGTAATGTCCCTCCGCCAAATCCTTGTCAATTGCTTCCTGTATAAAATTTCTGCTTACAAACTCTTCCATTATGTTTACCCTTTCAAAATTTTTATTGCTTCGTCAAAACGTTTTTCCACCTCGTCCGCACCGAGAGTATGCAGTATCTCGCACAAATCGGGGGTGTTTCTTCTGCCCGTCGCCGCCACACGTATAACTCCGGCAACGTCTCCCACGTGTCCCTTATACATATCGGGATTTTTCTTATATTCCTTGGGAGCTTTCGCAAAGCCGAGCTTCTCCGCCATGTCACGCACCGTCGGGAACCAATCCTCCGACGGAGCCGACGGATCGTACAGCTTTTTGTATTCTTCTATAATCTCAATTGCGTCCGCATTTGAAACATTCTCAGCAAAGTCACGCTGTCGATCCCATATATCATTATAAAAATATGCAATATAATCCTCTATGTCCGACCACTTTGCAATATCCTTACGCGGTTTTGCGTTTCCGCGCTCTATACCGAATATCGTTTTTGCGTATTCTTCATCGGCTGTGAGAATATCGTATAATCTCTTATTATAATCCTTTGCCCACTCTACAGCCTCGTTATACACCGTTTCCTTATCAAGCGTGCTGATGTAGTTCTTGCTTATATCGTTAAGCTTTACAAGGTCAAACAACGCTCCCGCTTTGCTCATCTTTGAAAGGCTGAATTTAAACTCGTCAAGCGGAGCGGCTGCGTTTGCTCTGCGC
The DNA here is from genome assembly GCA_934481375.1 of uncultured Clostridia bacterium. GTDB lineage: Bacteria > Bacillota > Clostridia > UBA1381 > UBA1381 > UBA4716. The sequence continues at coordinate 1,557 of CAKSPN010000153.1, read as the reverse complement.
CAATCCTCAAAGTTTGAATTTGCGATAGTCATAAGGTATTCAAGCACAGCCTCTTTCGGGAAACCCGTTTCCTTATAATACGTAACCGCCGCTTCGGGGTCTTTTCGTTTTGAAAGCTTTCTCTTTCCGCCCGTTTCGGCGTCCTCTTTCATAATCGGCGAAATATGCGCATATCGGGGTGCTTTAAATCCGAGCACTCTGAACAGCTGAAGATGTATCGGAGCAGATGAAATCCATTCATCGCCCCTCGTAACGTCCGTTGTGTGCATAAGGTGATCGTCTACTGCGTGTGCAAAATGGTATGTAGGCGTTCCGTCCTTTTTCAAAAGCACAACGTCAAGAATATTCTCGGGCATTTCTATCGTTCCCTTTACGGCGTCCTTAAACGACACCTTACCGTCAGGCTTACCCGGTGATTTGAGTCTTACGACATATTCTCTGCCCTCATCTATAAGCTTTTTCGCTTCTTCCGCAGTAATATCCCTGTACTTTGCATACTCTCCGTAAATTCCTGGCAGTACCTTTTCCTGTTCCTGCTTTTCACGTACGGCGGAAATTTCCTCCTCCGTCATAAAGCACGGATAAGCCATTCCCTGCTCAACAAGCGCTTTTACATACGCCTGATATATCGGCGTGCGCTTACTCTGTATATAAGGGGCATATGCGCCCTTTGAGTTTACCTCGTCAATCATTCCCTCGTCGGGATATATTCCGAAATCGTTAAGCCCCTCTACCATGCCCGTGACGCCGTTTTCTACCTCACGCTTTTTATCGGTGTCCTCAATTCTCAAATAGAAAACTCCGTCGGTAGCCTTTGCCGCACGCTGTGATACAAAAGCGGCAAACAAACTGCCTATATGCAAAAATCCCGTAGGACTCGGCGCAAAACGTGTTACCTTTGCGCCCTCCGGCAAATCCCTGTTCGGGTATTCCTTTTCGTAATCGTCCGGTGTTTTTGTTATATCCGGAAACAGCAATTGTGCCATTTCATTCATAAAATCCATTCCTTTCGGTGCAAACGCACAAATCTAATTATAATAATTCATTCTTATTATACCTTGTTTTTACTGCAATATCAAGCTTTTAGCGACTTTTTTTACAATTAGTTCCTTAAAATTGTGTTACAGCAACAAAAAAAATCTGCAGAAAACTGCAGATTTTTTACTAAAAAGCGTTTCTTATAAAGACGACTGCGTATCGTTGGGATCGCCGTTTATGGCGAGATCGTACTCAACCGACCAGTCAAGTCCTCTGTATTCTTTTGCACGATCGTCCTTTTCGATGAAGTCCATAAGCAGATCGAGCATATCCTTTGACCATGTGTTCTTGTCTATCTGCGCCGTGGTAAATTTGTTCTGCGCTATCATTTCAAAACCGAACAAATCCTTTACCTGCGTCTTTGCCGCTCCGCCGACAACCTCCTCAACAAGGTGGCTCGGTATAAACAGCACTCCGCCGCCCGCACCGAAAACAACATCGCCCGGCAGGCAGACCGCATTTCCGATACGTGTGACGGTGTTATATCCCGTCATTACAAAATCACGGATAGGCGTGGGG
>CAKSPN010000152.1 GCA_934481375.1 uncultured Clostridia bacterium | reverse complement strand
GGCTAAAGGAGAGATTTAATTATGGCACAGTCAACAACGGGAAAGAGCACAAAAAAGAAGCTTACCGCAGCTGAGGAAGCTTTGAAAAAAGAAATAGTGGGAAAAGTCGGCAGACATTTCGGCAAGGTTATGGAGGACGCAACTCCGCAGATGGTTTATTCTGCGTGTGCGCTTACCGTTCGTGACCGCATAATGGAAATGTGGGCAAAGTCGCACAAGGAAGTAAAAAAGGAAGGCTCAAAAAAGCTTTATTACCTTTCATTCGAGTTCCTTATGGGCAGACTTTTATGCACAAATATCTTAAACCTTATGCAGACTGACGAGTACAAAAACGTACTTGAAGACCTCGGCTACAGCATAAATGAAATTGCCGAGCTTGAAAACGACGCGGGTTTGGGAAACGGCGGTTTGGGACGTCTTGCGGCTTGCTTTATAGATTCTTTGACAACCATGGATCTTCCCGCATACGGCTGTACTTTAAGATATGAATACGGATTGTTCAGACAGAAGATTGTAGACGGATTTCAGACGGAGCTTCCCGATTCGTGGCTTGAAAACGGAAACGCATGGGAGGTTGCACGCCCCGAGGAATCGGTTGAGGTGCGTTTCGGCGGAAACGTTTACAGCGACTGGCAGGACGGACATATGGTGTTCCGCTATGAAAACGACCGCAAGGTTATAGCTATGCCGTACGATGTTCCGCTTTGCGGATACAATTCAAAAATTATAAACAAGCTCAGATTGTGGAGCGCAAAATCTCCCGATCACTTCGATATGAAAGCGTTCAACAGCGGCGATTATGCCCGTGCAATAGAGGAAAAGCATATTGCGGAGGTTATCTCGAACGTGCTTTATCCTGAGGATAATCATACCGAGGGAAAAGAGTTAAGACTTACACAGCAGTATTTCCTCGTTTCGGCAACGTTGCAATGGATTTTGAAAGAGTTTGAGAGCAGAAACGGTGCAGATTGGTCAAAATTGCCCGACAAGGTGGTTATTCACATTAACGATACTCACCCGACTATGGCAATCCCCGAAATGATGCGTCTTTTAATGGACGAAAAGGGACTCGGCTGGGACGAAGCATGGGAAATCGTTACGCACGTGTTTGCATACACAAACCACACCGTAATGAGCGAGGCTCTCGAAAAATGGCCTCTCGATATGTTCAAAAAGACTCTCCCCAGACTGTACATGATAGCTGAGGAAATGAACAGACGTCTTATTATAAGACTCGAAGAATTTTATCCCGGCGATACCGCAAAGCACAAGTATATGGCTATAATTTCGGATAATCAGATATTTATGGCAAATATGTGTCTTGCAAGCTGTTTCGCTGTAAACGGCGTATCAAAGCTGCATACGGAAATCCTCAAAAAAGATATTTTTGCGGATTATTACAATATGGATAAGAGCAAATTCCACGCTATAACAAACGGTATAACTTTCCGCCGCTGGATAGCAAACTGCAATCCCGAGCTTACCGAACTTATCAATTCAAAGATTGGCAAGGACTGGCTTAAAGACGCGGATAAGCTGAAAGGTCTTGCAAAGTATGCCGACGACGAGGACTTCCGGGAGAAATTCCGTGCTGTTAAGCATGCAAACAAGGTTGCGTTTGCGGAATATATAAAGGAACATAACGGTATCGAGGTAAATCCCGATTCGATTTTCGATGTTCAGTGTAAGCGTCTGCACGAATACAAGCGTCAGATGATGAACGTTCTGCATATTCTTGCGGAATACAACAGGATACTTGAAGATCCGAATTATGATTATTACCCCAAGACATATATTTTCGGTGCAAAAGCGGCGCCGGGATACACGAGAGCAAAGCTTATAATAAAGCTTATCAACTCTGTGGGCGATGTAATCAATAACGATCCGAGAATAAACGGAAAAATTAAGGTTGTATTTATTGAAAACTACGGCGTTTCGATTGCGGAAAAGCTTATCATTGCGGCTGATGTATCGGAGCAGATTTCAACAGCGGGCAAGGAGGCGTCAGGAACAGGCAATATGAAATTTATGCTTAACGGCGCTCTTACAGTAGGTACGCTTGACGGTGCAAATGTCGAAATGCTCGAACAGGTAGGCAAGGACAATATATACATCTTCGGTCTTAAGGCAGATGAAGTTGCCGCAAGATTGAAGTATGCGGGCAGCGACGAGGTAAAGACAATTTACTCGTCAAACACAGTTTTGCGCCATGCGCTTGAAATGCTTATTGACGGCAGTCTTTCAAACGGCAACACACAGCTATTTAAAGACCTGTATCAGACTCTTATGTTCGGTGATTACGGTTATCCCGACACATATATGGTAATAAGGGATTTTGAAGAATATATGAAAACGCAGGAGCAGATTTCACAGGATTACAAGAACACCAAGAAATGGACAAAGCGTGCCATTATGAATACCGCAATGTCGGGCTTCTTCTCCAGCGACCGTACAATAGGAGAATACAACAAAGAGATATGGCATCTTACTCCAATTAAATAACCGGGGGCTGTTGCTTTTTGCGCCGACCGCTTCGCTGCAAACGAATTTTACCCTCGGAGTATCGACATACGCCGTCGGGAAAAATTCATTCGCTCGGCATCAAAAATCAAGCAGTCCGAGAAAAAAGAGTTGCTTTTTGCGCCGACCGCTTCACTGCAAATGAATTTTACCGCTCGGAGTATCCGACATACACCGTCGGGAAAAAATTCATTCGCTCGGCATCAAAAATCAAGCAGTCCGAGAAAATGCGTTGCTTTTTGCGTCGGGTGATTTTATCAGAGATTTTAAAACAGCAAAGAGCTGTAAAAAAACAATTACGTTCGGTTTGCCTAAGGCAAACCGAAACGGTTTTTTTACAGCTTCTTTGAATTAAGGGGTTATTATGAAAATAGAGCATAATTCAAGAACAAATTTTTACCGCAGTCCTTTCGGGGCGGTTGTATGCGGTACGGAAATAACTTTGCGGCTTGCCGTTTCGGACGGCGGTATACCGTCTGCGGTACGTCTGATTTACCAAGTTGACGGCGAGGACGAAACGGCGGTTGATATGCCGTATGAATTAACCGTAAACGGCAGTTCCGTATATTCCGCAAAAATAAAAGCGCCCGAAACACCCGGACTTATATGGTATTGGTTTGAACTGGTTCAAAATTATGACAGCACGCTGTATTACGGAAACAATTACAGCGCACTCGGCGGTGTGGGTACGGTATACCAGGAAAAACCCGATAACGCATATCAGATAACCGTATACAAGGACAGCTACAAAACGCCCGAGTGGTTTAAAAAATCCGTTGCGTATCAGATTTTCCCCGACCGTTTCTTTAACGGAAACGAGGACGGCACATTCTTGGGCAGCCGCAGTGACATAATAAAGCGCAATTGGGGAGAACAGCCGTTCTACAAGGCGGAGCAGTTCGGCGGCGAGTACAGGGCGAATGACTTTTTCGGCGGAAACCTTAAAGGAATAACAAAAAAACTCCCGTATCTTGAGGAACTGGGCATTTCGGTAATATACTTAAACCCGATATTCCGTGCATATTCAAACCACAAGTACGATACGGGAAACTATGAAGAGATTGACCCCATGTTCGGCAGTGAGGAGGATTTTAAAGAGCTTTGCAAAACTGCCGAAAAGAACGGAATACGCATAATTCTTGACGGTGTATTCAATCATACAGGCTCGGACAGCAAATATTTCAACAAGGACGGCAATTATGAGTCTGTCGGAGCATATCAGTCACAGCAATCGCCCTATTACAGCTGGTATCGTTTCAGCGAATGGCCGGACAACTACGAGTCATGGTGGGGTATGAAAACTCTGCCGCAGGTGGAGGAAAACAGTCCCGAGCTGAGAAAATATCTTTTGAGCGGTGACAATTCGATAATAAAGAAATGGCTTAAAGACGGCGCTTCGGGGTGGCGGCTTGACGTTGCGGACGAATTACCCGACTTTTTCATAGAGGAATTAAGGGCAAACGCAAAATCGGCAAAGTCCGACGCCGTAATAATCGGCGAGGTCTGGGAAGATGCGTCAAACAAGGTGGCATACGGCGAACGCCGAAAGTATTTTATGGGCGATGAACTTGATTCCGTTATGAATTACCCTATGCGCAATGCGCTTATAGACGCAGTTCTCGGCAAAATCGATGCGGAGGAACTGGACAGCAGGCTTATGAGCCTTAAGGAAAATTATCCGCCCTGTGCGTACTATTCACTGCTCAATATGGTTTCGAGCCATGATGTTGAGCGCATTATGACTCTTATGAGCGGTGCTCCGTCACGGTACGAGGTTGACCGTGAATTTCAGGCAAAGTATGTGATTGACGAGAACGCATACAATACCGCACGTTCACGCGCGGGTGTTCTTTTGGCATTGCAAATGACACTGCCGGGCGTCCCGTGCATATTCTACGGCGATGAAATCGGTATGACGGGTTACGGCGATCCGTTCTGCCGCAGTACATTCCCGTGGGATAATATGAACAAGTACGACAATACGGGTACGGTTCTTGAAAATTACAAAGCGCTTATTTCTTTGAGAAACAGCAACAGCGCCCTTTCAACGGGCGGTTTTGAAACGATTTACAAGGTGGGGAGCGTGTATGCGTATCTGCGCTTTGATAATGCGGAAAAGCTTATTGTTGCCGTTAATATGGGTCAAAGCTTTGAAAGAGTGCGCCTTGATGAGGCAAGGTTTGGAATATATGAAATGAAAAGCGTGTTCGGCGGTGAGGAAACGGAGATTTCACAGGACGGAGTTTTCTATATAGATTTGCCGTCAATGAGCGCAAAAATTTATAAGGCAGAGTAAAAAGA
>CAKSPN010000151.1 GCA_934481375.1 uncultured Clostridia bacterium | reverse complement strand
GAATATGCCGATTGGGGAACAAAAGGTTTCAGTAACGGCGCATGGAGCAATCTTATTGCGGAATGGACGGAGGTGATGCAAAGAGATTTCAATCATCCGTCAATCATAATGTGGTGCCCGATGAATGAACAGATAAGATATATGCAAAATGACGCTGATAAAAGAATAGCAGAGGTTGTTTATAAAATAACAAAAGCTGCGGATAATACAAGACCGTGCATTGACGCAAGCGGAGGCTGTCATTCTTTGACGGATATATTCGATGTTCATGATTACGGACATAACCCGGAAGTGTTTGAAAAGAGATATTCACCGCTTGCAACCGAGGGTGAATGTCATGAGTATGACTGTGATTTTGTGGGATGGCCGTTTTTCTCTCAGTACTATACATACAAAAAAGGTACGCCGGTATGCGTGAGCGAATACGGCGGAATGAGATGGCCGCCTGAAAAGCACGGCGGCTGGGGATACGGTGATGATCTCAAAACCGAAGATGATTTCATAAACTGCTACAAGGCGTTGACAGAACAACTGTTATTTAATAAGAATATGTTCGGATTTTGTTATACGCAGCTGTATGATGTGGAACAGGAGCAAAACGGGTTGTACACATATGAAAGAGAACCTAAATTTGATATGGAAATCTTTAAGAAAATAAATTCACAAACGGCAGATTTTGAGAAACAGAAAATTTAAGAATTAACAATGCCGGATAGGCAATATGCAAAGGGAGTATCATTTGCAGCAATCCTAAAAATGGCTTAGTATTGGTGTATAGCTCTTTGTATGCTATTTTAAATTAAGGAGGAAATAGGAGATGAAAAAAATTGTTACCGCAGTGTTAGCTTTGCTTTTGATAACTTCTGTCACTGCATTTGCAAGGACAGACGCAGTGTTTTCTAACATTGCTTCTTTTGAAGGCGGAGCGGTTAATTCCGTTTTGAACGGTACATATAAAGTTGAGAACACAGAAGTTAGAGAAAAGTTTTTTGTAGAGGGTGAAAAGGAAATCAATTATGCCTATGGAAAATTCGGCAAGAATGCAAATGACGCTTCACTCGCATTAAAATTTAATCAGCTTGAATTTGCATATGACACAAATCTTGGAGACCCGGGCTGGGCGCAATGCAGTGTAATTAATAATTTGGACGCTCCTCAAAAAATAGAACTCGGTCAGAAAATTCATTATTCCTTACTGGAAGCGGACGAAAACTCCAAGGTCGGAATGCGAATGAAACTGTCGGGCACAGATTCATCGGGGAAATCTTTGGGACAATTTTTTTACACGCATATCGAGCCGGGAACATACAGTTATCAATGGGACTGTATTGCTGATCCATTAATTATGAAGTTTACGGGTGACTTATACATTGGAAGCACAAATTCAGCAATCAGAGGCGCTAATGTAACGCCGAACGAATGGCACAGATATGACATTGTGGTAGATACGCAGGACGAGATTCAAGGCGGTGTACAAACCGTTAAATTGTATTATGACGGTGATTTATATTCCTACGGCATATTGGACAGCGACAAGGATACGGACGGTGTGCAGTATATTCGGGAGATTACGGGATTTGGCGTTGAAATATTACCGACCATAAGAAAGGTAAGCGGCACGGAAAATCAATACACATGTGCCGGGGATACCGAATATCTTGATGATATGACACTGACCGTTTTGGAAAAAGGCGACACGGTCGGCGTAAGTGCGGAAATCGGTGATGCGGTTCCCGGTGCGGCAAGCGGAGTAATCAGCGGATTGTTGGGTAAATCGGAGAACTTTTTCTATGCGTCAAATGACTCCGGCTCTGTTTCGGCTGATGATGTGAGCAGGCTTGAGACTGCCGTTACGGCGGATATAAAAACAGAGTACAATAACGATGAGTCCTTATGGCTGTCGTTTGAATACGGTTATAAATCAAATGCATATCCAAAGTCAATATATGTTAAACCGAAAGACGGTTTAATGCGTGAAGTGGCTGCAATATCCGCAGACGGCGATGTTTGCATAGGACGGGTACCGTGCAGTGATATAAAAATGCTTCCGAATCAGTGGTACAGGGTTGATATTGTACTTAATTCAGGTTTGAGAGATAATTATAACACTGCAACCGTATATATAAACGGAATAAAGTGTGCCGAAAATTTCCCGATTTATTTGGGTGAGACTTCATTAAAGGGTGATAATTTTATCGAGTCGCTTAAGATAGCATATAACCTTTCATCAAGTGATATCGCAGAGGCTGACGGGATTTATCTTGACAATATAAAGGTACAATTATGCAATAGATTTCTGCCCGATATAACCGAGTATAAGGTTAAGCCGAGTGACACAATATACAATATGATAACCGACAGCGCCAATTTCACAATTGCGCAGTACGGTCAGAATACGGAAAGCTATATAGGAACTCTTAAGGGAATAGAATCGGCAGTATTTGTGTCGGCAAACGGTACGGAAACAACAGAACTGCCGTCTGCAGGCGAAGGATACCTGCGGGTAACCGCAGATGGCGGATATAATGTATATTATTCATTGACAGAGGGAACTGATGACAGAATAAGAGAGTCAATAGATCCTGTTGAAAATGATTATAACCCAAATACCGACAATTGGTATGCATACACCGCACCTGACTTAAATGTGATTACGGAGGACGGAAACATTTTAAATGTTGCAGCAAAAAATCCTGTCAAGGCAGGCTCCTTAGGCGTAATGTCCACCTCGGGAGAGAATTTTACCGCAGGCGGCACACCGATACGGTTCTGGGGTTGTAATCTTATCTTGTCGGCATCTGTACCCACTAATGAGTATGCAGATAAGATGGCAGATATGATTGCGTCATACGGATTTAATCTTGTTCGATTTCATGGAGTGACAGCCGGGAGAAGTATGCTATTCGTCGAGAGCGGTGACGGACAAACTCTTAATGCTGAAATGATGAACAGATTTTGCTATTTCGTCAATAAACTGAATGAAAAAGGTATATATATCTATATTGACCTCGGAAGACAAATATCTGATAAAGACATAAGTGACGGACTGATTGAAAGAAAACCGTCAGACGGCAACCAAATATTCTGGTTTGATGAAGATTATCAAAAAAATTCAGATCGACTGCGCAAAACAGCTTTTAACATATGTGGATCCGTATACAAATAAACGAATATGCGATAATAATTCCATAATGGGAGTTCAGTGCGTCAATGAGGCATATATATACACAGATTTGTTTGAAAATGCTCTTGGCTTTGACAGTGAGGAATACCAATATTATTATGCAAAGATGAATGAAAAGTTTGACGCATGGTACAGAGAAACATATCCCGATTACAAAACAGAGGTTACAAAAATAGGTCTTTCCCAGGAGGAGGCAAACGGCGAGCTTATCACAATCGGTTCTCGTGTACAGCGTGGTTTTGTTGAGGTAAACGGCAACTGGGGTTCTTTACCATGGATGTATAATGAGCGGCAGGAAAATGTTATCAGATTTTTCAATGAGATGCAATCGGCGTATTTTGCAAAAATGCAGAGTATGTTTGATGAGAACAAAATCAATGTACCTATGACGGGTTCAACTGTTTGGCATTCAAACGATTTGGCACTGCTGGACGCAAATCTTGATACGAAGTTTATCGATACTCATACTTATTGGGGACATCCGTTAAACGGTTTCTCTGTTGAAACCGGAAAACAGTTTAACGATTGGGAAATGCAGAGTATGCTTAAATCAAACAGCCTCGGAATTATCGGTTACATTATGAACAGGAAACCGTATGATAAACCATATACAATCAGCGAATGGAACGAGTGTGCAGGAAACCCGTATATGTCGGAATCACCTCTTATTATGGCAGCATATTCAAAATATCAGAACTAGAATCCGATGCTGTTTATGTTCATGGAAGAACCGATGACTAATTATAAAAACACGCATATTGTCAACGTGTTCCAAATGGCGGATAATCCGATAATGTTAAGCACCATGCAGGCAGCAACACTCGCTTGGCGGAATGTAAAAGAGGCAGAAAAGGATTATTATATTGATTATTCGGATACAAAGTCATATGAATATACAAAGCATCATCACGAGTATTATGATAAAACCACAGGTTTATGGAAACCGGCAGAACATCAGTGGGCAGGATATGACATAATTACAAAAAGACCAACTTGGGGAATGCTTGCAAAGACCGGAGCGTCGGTAAGGGTAAAGCCTGAAAATGATGATATTTCGGCAGAAAAAGAACAAGCGTTGGAAAGCGGTGTGTATACATCGGATACGGGAGAAATTACATTTGATTCAAATAAAAACACGTTTACCGTAAATACGGCAAAGTCAAAGGCGGCAGCAGGATTTTTTAAAGAGGAAACAGCAATAGGAGATGTGCTTAAATTCAGCTTTGACAATGAGTTTGCAACGGTATATGTAAACTCTGTTACGGACAGCGATATATCGTCAAGCGGCCGCTTGCTCCTGACCGTTGCGGGCAAAGCCATAAATACGGATCAGGTATTGCAGAGAAGCGGCAGTCCGTATGTGATAAGGGGCGGAAAAGCACCGATACTTATGGAGCAGATTACAGGTACTGTAAAGATTAAAACCGACTCTGCTATGAGAGTGTATGCGCTGACATCATCGGGCGAACGGAAAAATGAGATTTCGGCATCGTATAATGACGGTTGGCTGACTGTACCGCTGTCGCTTTCGGATGAATGTGTGAATTACGAAATAGTTAAATAACGATAGCGCCGGAAGATTTGCTGCAATAACCTCAATTAACGGCGTTATTGCGGCAAGTTCGGCGTTTGTATATAGCATTGGAGGAC
>CAKSPN010000150.1 GCA_934481375.1 uncultured Clostridia bacterium | reverse complement strand
GTTACGGGCGTGTCGATGGGAAATCCTCATGCGGTAACGTTTGTGGACGATACCGGCAGCCTTGATATAAAGCGCATAGGTCCCGAATTTGAAACACACAGCATATTCCCGAAAAAGACGAATACGGAATTTGCGCAGATTATAGACAGAAACACGATTAAAATGCGTGTGTGGGAAAGAGGAACGGGCGAGACGCTCGCCTGCGGTACAGGCGCTTGCGCAACTCTTGTTGCGGCAAATCTTTCCGATTTGGTTGATGACGAAGCGGACATTATTCTGCTCGGCGGAACGCTCCATATAAGATGGGATAAAAAAGAAAACAACATATATATGACAGGCCCTGCAAGATTTGTTTATGAGGGTACTATAACGGTAAACGAGTAAAGGAGAGCGGTCAGATGGCAAAGATAAACGATAATTACACAAAGCTCCCGGGAAGCTATCTTTTCTCGGATATTGCAAGGAGAGTTGAAGAATTCCGCAGTAAAAATCCCGATTTTGAGATAATCAAAATGGGAATAGGCGACGTTACAAGACCGCTTGTTCCGGCTGTTGTCTCCGCTATGCATAAGGCGGTTGACGAAATGGGAACGGCGGAGGGCTTTCACGGCTACGGTCCCGAACAAGGCTATGAATTTTTGAGAAATAAGATTGCCGAAAAGGATTATGCGTCATGCGGAATTGAACCCGATGAAATTTTCGTTTCGGACGGAGCAAAGTCGGATTGCGGAAATATCGGCGATATTTTCTCGGTGGATAATAAGGTTGCCGTTTGCGACCCTGTGTATCCCGTGTATGTGGATACAAACGCAATGTCGGGACGTGCGGGCGATTATATAACAGACCACTGGTCAAATCTGTATTATATGCCCTGTACCGAGGAAAACGGCTTTATGCCCGAACTCCCGAAAGAAAAGGTGGATATGATATACCTTTGCTTCCCGAATAACCCCACAGGTGTTGCGGCAACGAGAGAACAGCTGAAACCCTGGGTTGACTATGCACAAAAAAACGGCGCAGTTATTCTTTATGACAGCGCATATGAGGCGTTTATCACCAATCCCGATGTGCCGCACAGCATATATGAGATTGAGGGCGCAAAAGAGGTTTGCATAGAGTTTAGGAGCTTTTCAAAAACAGCAGGCTTTACGGGAACGAGATGCGCATATACCGTTATTCCGAAAGCGCTTAAGCTTGACGGCGTTTCGTTAAATTCTTTGTGGAACAGACGTCAGTGTACAAAGTTCAACGGCGTGCCGTATGTTATCCAAAGAGCGGCAGAGGCTGTTTACAGTGATGAGGGAAACAGAGAAGTGCGTGAGAATATAGCGTACTATCTTGAGAATGCAAAGATTATCCGCACTGCTTTGGCAGAGGCGGGGCTTGCCGTGTACGGCGGCGAAAATTCGCCGTATATCTGGGCAAAGACCCCGAACGGTATGAAGTCGTGGGATTTCTTTGATAAGCTTCTCAAAGAGGCGGGAGTTGTCACGACTCCTGGCGCAGGCTTTGGACCGAGCGGCGAAGGCTATGTTCGTCTGACGGCGTTCTCAACAAAGGAAAATACAATTAAAGCAATGGAAAAAATCAAAAAGATTTTATAAGGTGCAATGGCGTGCCGTACATATGGGAATAGTATGTATAGGTACGCCATTTTTAACGCCGTATAATCGGCAGAACGGAGGATTAATATGAAATACAATGATTTACCGCAGAAACAGGGATTATACGATCCGCAGTTTGAACATGACGCCTGCGGCATAGGCTTTATTGCAAATATAAAAGGAAACGGCTCGCACAAGATAATAAACCAGGGTATACAGATTTTGAAAAATCTTGCGCACAGAGGCGGAGTCGGAGCAGAACCCGATACGGGCGACGGCGCAGGCATACTTATTCAGGTTCCGCATACGTTCCTTAAAAAAGTGTGTAAGAACGACGGTATAGATTTGCCCGAAAAAGGCGAATACGGCGTGGGTATGCTGTTCCTTTCGCCCGATAAGGATACAAGGGAAAAGAGTATTGAAAAACTCAGTGCGATAATTGCCGATGAGGGTCAGAAGCTTCTCGGAATAAGAACAGTTCCCGTGTACAAGGAATGTATAGGACAGTCCGCTCTCGACGCAATGCCGTACATTGTGCAGGTGTTCATCGAAAAGACGGATAAAAAATCAAGCGCGGACGATTTTGAAAGACGTCTGTATATCATCGGAAAAATTGCCGAAAAGCAGATAAGAAAAAGCGGTACGGACAATTATTTCTACTTTGCGTCATTGTCCTCAAGAACGCTTGTTTACAAGGGTATGCTTACCCCCGAACAGGTAAACGAATTCTATCTTGATTTAAAAGATACCGATATGGAAACGGCTATTGCGCTCGTTCATTCGAGATTTTCAACGAACACGTTCCCGTCATGGGAGAGAGCGCATCCTAACAGATATATAATCCATAACGGCGAAATAAACACAATACGTGGAAATGTAAACTGGGTTAAAGCAAGAGAGAATATGTTCGGCACACCCGAATTTGAGGGCGAAATGCAGAAAATTCTCCCTATAATAAACGAGGACGGTTCCGACTCGGCAATGCTTGATAACTATTTGCAATTCCTGCATCTGGCAGGATTTTCGCTGCCGAGAGCGATAATGATGACCATTCCCGAGCCGTGGGAGAAGAATGATAATATGGACCCGAAGATGAAAAAATTCTACGAGTACCATTCATGTATAACAGAACCGTGGGACGGCCCTGCGGCGGTTGCGTTTACGGACGGACGGTATGTCGGCGCAACGCTTGACCGAAACGGCTTAAGACCGGCAAGATACTATCTTACCGATGACGATATGATAATTCTTTCGTCCGAGGTCGGAGTAACGGACGTAGACAATGCCTCGATAATAAAGAAAGAACGTCTGCACCCGGGCAAAATGCTCCTTATAGATACCGAAAAGGGCAAGATAATCACTGATGAGGAGATAAAGAGCTATGAGGCGGAGCATAAGCCTTACGGCGAGTGGGTAGACAAAACTCTCGTAAAGCTTGAGGACGTTCCGGAAAGCGGAAAGAGAGCAGAAACCTGGCACGATCTTGTACAGAAAATAAAGGACAGTGTAAAAGGCACAATAAACGAGGACTTGATACTCCGCAACACCATAACGCTCGATAATATGTTTGTAAACCGTGAAACGGGCGAGGATACGGAGGATTTGCTTACAAAGCAGAAGATATTCGGATACACATGGGAGGATATGAAAACCACCCTAAAGCAGATTGTGGATAAGGGGGATGATCCGATAGGCGCAATGGGTACGGATATTCCGCTTGCCGTACTTTCGGAGAAGCCGCAGCTTTTGTACAACTACTTCAAACAGCTTTTCGCACAGGTAACAAATCCGCCTATAGATGCAATACGTGAAAAGATAGTAACATCAACTTATTCATTTTTCGGCTGCGAGCAAAATCTTCTGACATCATCGGAGCTTAACTGCCGAAAGATACGTTCGTCAAGTCCGATACTCACAAACGAGGAAATGAAAAAGCTTTCGTCGGTTGATATAGAGGGATTTAAGAGTATAACGATTTCGTCGCTATTTAATGTGCGCCGTGAGCATGATATGGCGGCAGCAATGGAAACGATATTCGAGGCGGCTGATATAGCAATTGAAAACGGATATAACATCATTGTGCTTTCGGATAAGGGTGCGGACAAAGATAAAGCTCCCATTCCGGCACTTCTGTGTACCGCAGGACTGCATCATCACCTTATAAGAAAAGGCACGAGAATGAAAACCTCTATCGTGATTGAAACGGGCGAGCCGAGAGAAGTGCATCATTTTGCATGTCTTATAGGTTACGGCGCAAACGGTGTAAATCCGTATCTTGCGTATGAGTCGATTGAACGTCTTTGCAGTGACAGACTTGTTTCGTTCGATACAGCCGAGGCTTGCGAACGCTACAGAACAGCCGTTACAAACGGCATTGTAAAGATAATGTCCAAAATGGGTATATCGACAATTCAGTCGTATCAGGGCTCGCAGATATTTGAAGCGCTCGGTATACGTCAAAGCGTGGTTGATAAATACTTTACGGGAACAGCTACAAGAATAGGCGGAATAGGTCTTGACAATATAGAGAGCGAAGTGCTTGCAAGACACCATGACGCATTCGACAAGGTAACTGCGGAGGACGCACTTAAAACGGGCGGTGAATATAAGTGGCGTGCAAACGGCGAATATCATATGTTCAACCCCGTATCTATATATAAACTGCAAAGAGCGTGCCGCACGGGTGATTATAACCTGTATAAGGAATATGCACGTGAAATGGACAAGCACCAGGAAAAACAGTGTACCATAAGAGGTATGCTCAATATCCGCACGATAGACAAGCCTATTGCGATAGACCAGGTCGAGAGCGTGGACAGCATTGTAAAGAGATTTAAAACAGGCGCTATGTCCTACGGCTCAATATCGCAGGAGGCACACGAGTGTATGGCGATAGCTATGAACAGGCTCGGCGGTAAGTCAAACAGCGGTGAGGGCGGCGAAAACCCCGACCGTTATATCCCCGATGAAAACGGCGACTCAAGATGCTCCGCAATCAAGCAGGTGGCGTCGGGCAGATTTGGTGTGCATATACACTATCTGCAGAATGCCAAAGAAATACAGATAAAAATGGCACAGGGCGCAAAGCCGGGCGAGGGCGGACACTTACCGGGCGGAAAGGTTTATCCGTGGATAGCAAAGGCAAGACATTCAACCCCGGGCGTGGGTCTTATATCGCCCCCGCCGCATCATGATATTTACTCGATAGAGGATTTGGCACAGCTTATAACCGAC
>CAKSPN010000149.1 GCA_934481375.1 uncultured Clostridia bacterium | reverse complement strand
TTATTTCGCAATAAAAATGTTGTATAATTAAATTTGTAGTATTTGAAGTGCGGCAGACTGTGCTTATGCGCAGATTTCGCAAAAAAAAACAAAAGTAAAACGGTAGAACGGAAGGATGGATAACAATGGAGAACAATATTGTT
Source organism: uncultured Clostridia bacterium (assembly GCA_934481375.1). Classification (GTDB taxonomy): domain Bacteria; phylum Bacillota; class Clostridia; order UBA1381; family UBA1381; genus UBA4716. Next base: position 4,726 of record CAKSPN010000149.1, on the reverse strand, counting down.
CAAATGCAGCGTGTAATCATAGCTGTACTGGCTGTTTTTGCGGCAGTGATGGTTTTAATAGGAGTAAGAAGCTCCAAAAAGACCAAAACGATTGACGGATTTCTTTTAGGCAGCAGAAAAATCGGGGCGTGGGTTAGTGCTTTTGCATACGGTACGTCATATTTTTCAGCTGTTATTTTTGTGGGTTATGCCGGTCAGCACGGCTGGAACATCGGCTTAGGTTCTATTTGGATAGGCATAGGAAATGCGCTTTTGGGATGTTTTCTCGCATGGCAGCTTTTGGCTCGCCGTACACGGACAATGACGCATACGCTTAATTCAAAAACAATGCCGGAATTTTTTGAAAGCAGATATAATTCAACTCCGCTTAAGGTTTTTGCGGCGGTTATTATATTTGTGTTCCTTGTTCCGTACAGCGCAGCTGTATATAAGGGACTCGGCTCAATGTTTTCGGCAATATTCCCGAACATATCAAACAACGTCTGGATGCTTGTAATTGCCTGTCTTACGGCAATATATCTCGTTCTCGGCGGATATGTGGCAACGGCGTATACGGACTTTGTACAGGGAATTATTATGATTGCCGGAGTAATCGCAATGGTAATCGCCATTTTAAATACCGAAGCTGTCGGCGGTGCGGCGCATTTTATGGATAATCTGCGTGCGATTGACGGAGTCACCGCAAGCGGTGAACCCGTGGGCAAACAGATAACAAGCTGGTTCGGCGGCTCAAGCGTAAAATTTCTCTGCATCAATATTCTTCTTACGTCTTTCGGAACGTGGGGACTTCCGCAGATGGTAAATAAATATTACGCAATTAAAGACGTAAAATCAATCAAACAGGCAAAGTACATATCTACGGCGTTTGCGCTGATTATAGGCTGCGGCGCATACTTTGTAGGTTCGCTGTCAAGACTTGTGCTTAACAACACACTACCGGAGGGCGGAGTTGATTCGGTAATACCGCAGACGCTCCTCACGGCTCTCGGCGATATAAATATAGTAACCACGCTGATTTTTGCGGTAATTCTGATATTGCTTTTATCGGCTTCGATGTCCACGCTTTCATCAATAGTTCTTTCATCATCATCGGCAATAAGCGTCGACCTTATACCGACGGTAAAAAAAGATTACAATCCAAAGCATCAAATGATACTCACAAGAATACTGTGCTTTATATTTGTTGCTTGCTCATACATATTCGCAACCGCAAATATTTCGATAATAGTAAATATAATGTCGTTCAGCTGGGGCATAGTATCGGGTTGTTTTATAGGTCCGTACCTGTGGGGCATTTATTCAAAAAAGATTACAAAAGCAGGCGCATGGTCGGGTATGATCTGCGGATTTTTAACCGTGCTTGTGCCTACTGTAATAATAAGCTGTATGTCGGGATTTAAGAGCGCCGCTTCGCAAGCGCCCGTTATGGGAGTTGCGGCAATGGCAGTATCGCTGGCGGTCGTACCGATAGTATCGCTGTTTACGAAGAAATTTGATAACGGCTTTGTTGAAAAAGTTTTCAAAGCCGAAGAATAAAGGAGATATAAAAAATGCCTATTACGGAATTACTTGAAGAAAACGCGCGTAAATTCGGCGGCGAAACGGCGCTGGTTGAGATAGACCCGAAGGTTATGGAGCATACAAAGCTTACATGGAAAGAGTATGCGTTAATAGAAACAAACCCGTCGCTTTGCGGCAGAAGTGAAATTACATGGAAAGAATTTGACGATAAAGCAAACAGATTTGCAAATCTTCTTTTAAGCCGTGGAATAAAAAAAGGCGACAAGGTTGCAATCTTATTGATGAACTGCCTTGAATGGCTGCCGATATATTTCGGAGTTCTCAAAACGGGAGCGCTGGCTGTACCGCTTAATTACCGCTATACGGCAGAGGAAATTAAATACTGCGTTGAACTTGCCGATTCCGACGTTTTGGTATTCGGTCCGGAATTTATAGGCAGGGTAGAGGAAATATGCGATAAACTGAATGTAAAGCAGATGTTTTATGTCGGAGAGAACTGTCCGACATTCTCGGAAAGTTATAATTATCTTGTTCGCTTTATGAGCATTGAGGCGCCGAATATAAAGCTTACCGATGACGATGATGCGGCAATATATTTTTCATCGGGAACAACCGTCTTTCCGAAAGCGATACTTCACGCACACAGAAGCCTTTCGCATTCCACAAAGGTAGAGCAGACGCATCACGGTACAACGCACGACGATGTGTTCCTGTGCATACCGCCGCTGTATCATACCGGCGCAAAAATGCACTGGTTCGGAAGTCTCAGATCAGGCTCAAAAGCGGTACTTTTAAGAGGTGTAAGACCCGAATGGATAATGCAGGCAATATCGGAGGAAAAATGTACGATAGTATGGCTGCTTGTTCCGTGGGCGCAGGATATACTGGACGCAATCGAGCGCGGCGATATAAGGCTTGAGGATTACAGCCTTAGCCAATGGCGGCTTATGCATATAGGCGCACAGCCTGTTCCGCCGTCGCTTATAAAGCGCTGGAAGAAATACTTCCCAAATCATCAGTATGACACAAATTACGGATTATCCGAGTCGATAGGTCCCGGTTGTGTGCATTTAGGCGTAGAAAACATACATAAAGTAGGCGCAATAGGAGTTCCCGGTTATGGCTGGGAGGTAAAAATCCTTAATCCCGACGGCAACGAAGTAAAACGCGGCGAAGTCGGCGAACTGGCGGTAAAAGGTCCCGGAGTTATGAAATGCTATTACAATGACCCCAAATCCACCGCAGAGGTTTTAAAAGGCGACTGGCTGCTTACGGGCGATATGGCACAGGAGGACAGCGACGGATTTATTTACCTCGTTGACCGTGCAAAAGACGTCATAATATCGGGCGGCGAAAACATATATCCCGTACAGATAGAGGACTTCTTAAGAAAAAATGACAAGATAAGCGATGTAGCGGTTATAGGCTTGCCGGACACACGTTTGGGAGAAATATCGGCGGCAATAATTCAGCTGAAACAAGGCTGTGAAGCAACCGAAGAAGAAATAATGGAATTTTGCGGCGATCTTCCGAGATACAAGCGTCCTAGAAAGATAATATTTGCGGACGTGCCGAGAAATCCCACCGGAAAAATCGAAAAGCCGAAGCTCAGAAAAATATATTGCGGTGAAAGTGTTGTTAAAAAACAGATTGAAATATAAGGAGCAGAGTTATTATGAAAAAATTAATGCTTGGAAATGAGGCGATTGCACGTGGTGCATACGAAGCCGGCGTAACAGTCGTTTCATCGTACCCGGGTACGCCGAGTACGGAAATTACCGAAAATATCGTAAAATACGATAACATTTACGTTGAATGGGCGCCCAATGAAAAAGTTGCCTGTGAAACGGCAATAGGTGCGTCTGTTGCGGGAGCGCGTTCGATGACCTGTATGAAGCATGTCGGATTGAACGTTATGGCTGACCCCGTGTTTACGGCAAGCTATACCGGCGTAAACGGCGGTATGGTTATGTGCGTTGCGGACGATCAGGGAATGCATTCGTCACAGAATGAGCAGGATTCACGCCATTATGCAAAGGCGTCGAAGATATTGATGCTCGAACCGTCCGACAGCGGCGAGTGCCGTGACTTTACAAAGCTTGCATATGATTTGTCGGAGCAGTATGACACGCCCGTGTTTATAAGACTCTCGACACGTGTTTCGCACTCGCAGAGCCTTGTTGAGGAACAGGAAAAGCTTGATTATAAATTAAAAGATTATGATAAAAATCCCGCAAAGTACGTTATGATGCCCGGCAATGCCATAAAGCGCCACGTTGTGGTTGAAGAAAGAATGAAAAATCTCGTTGAAATGGCAGAGACCAGTCCCATAAACAAGATTGAGGACAACGGCTCAAAGATCGGCGTAATTTCGGCAGGAATTGCGTATATGTACGCAAAGGAAGCATTGGGCGATAAGGTCAACTACTTAAAGCTTGGAACAATATATCCGATGCCCGAAAAAATGATACGTGATTTTGCGGCAAAATGCGATAAAGTCTTTGTAATAGAAGAACTTGACCCGTTTATAGAGGAGCATTGCAGAAATATCGGCGTTGATGTAATCGGCAAAGAGGCGTTCACGCTTTTGGGCGAATACACACCGACAATGATACGCAGCGCTGTCCTTGGCGAAGCACCGGCAGAAACGGCGTCAATCGACGAAGTTATACCGATAAGACCGCCGGTTATGTGTCCCGGCTGTCCGCACAGAGGAACATTTTATGTTCTTAAAAAGCTCGGCGGTGTTGTGTCGGGCGATATAGGCTGTTATACTCTCGGTGCGGCGCCGCCGCTGCAGAGCGTTGATACTACCGTCTGCATGGGTGCGTCGGTAAGTGCGGCGCACGGTATGGTAAAAGCACGCGGAAACGAATTTGCAAAGAAGCTTGTAAGCGTTATCGGCGATTCGACCTTTATGCATTCGGGTATCACGGGACTTGTTGATATTGTTTACAACAAAGGCATAAATACGGTTATTATACTTGACAACTCGATTACGGGTATGACAGGCCATCAGGATAATCCGACAACGGGTTATACAATAAGAAAAGAGCCGACAAAGCAGGTAAATCTGATTGCGCTTGCAAAAGCCGTCGGAGTTGAAAGCGTTGTTGTGGCAGACCCGTTTGACGTAAAAGGATTTGAAGAAGTCGTTAAAGCAGAGCTGATGAAAGAAGAACCGTCCGTTATTATAGCACAGCGT
>CAKSPN010000148.1 GCA_934481375.1 uncultured Clostridia bacterium | reverse complement strand
ATATCTTTTCCGATTTCTTCATCATATCAAGGAAAGTTTCCGCACCGTCGCCCTTAGGTAGATATTCCGTTATCTTGTGGTCGGAAATATCGTGCGGAGGTGTGAGATTTACGTTTGTCGAACCGCCGCTCCACACGCACAGATGCCTGTAGCTTATTCCCGGATAAAATTTAATTTTATCCGTGTTAAGCTCTTCCGCAACGGCTTTTATGAGCTGTTCGCTCTCCTCGGTCGTTATTTCGCCTGCGGAATAGTCGAGCATTGTTTTGTCCTCATAATTTTCTTCATCGCTCAATGTAACGAGGTTTGTTCTGAACGTTACGTCATCATCTTTCATTTCAACGCCAATTGATGCCGCCTCCAGCGGTGAACGTCCGCTGTAGCATTTTTTTGTATCATATCCCATTACGGAAAGGTTCGCCACGTCCGAACCGGGCTTCATACCGTCCTGTACCGTTTTTACCATTCCAAGCTCACCGTGAGCGCACATATAGTCGATTGTCGGCTTGTCCGCAACCTCAAGGATTGTCTTGCCGTCAAAATAATCAACGGGATAGTCTGCCATACCGTCGCCCAAAATTACAATATACTTCATTTTTTTATCCTCCATTTCTCCGCCATACGACGGCACAAACAATAACACGGAAAAGACATTTTGCAAGATTGCCTTCTTGAAAGGCGACGGCGTATGTGTATACTCCGAGCCTTAAAAGGAGTTAAGATGCACAGTGTATTTTTCATGTTATCTTAATCTTCACATACACGGCACACTATAGCAAATGCGCCCTTTCCGAGATGTATTCCTATAAGCGGACCGACCTCGGCATACATTAACACGCAGTCTTCGCCGTATTTTTCACGAAGCTTTTCGCAAGCCTCCTCACCGCGCTTTTCATCGGACTGCAGTACAAGAAATTCTTTCTTCTCCGCTTTATGAAACGCCGGGTTTTCCTCTATTTTTTCTATAACCTTATCAACAAGCTTTTTCTTTCCGCGAAGCTTTCCGTAGCTGTCGACAAGTCCGCCCTCAACAGTAAGAATAGGCTTTATATCAAGCAGTGTACCCACAATCGACGCACTTTTTGAAAGTCTGCCGCCCTTTTCGAGATATTTTAATGTGTCCACAACTATATACGCACGCCATGTTTTGATATATTTCATAGACTCCTCTATGACTTCATCGGCGGTTTTGCCGTCACGCACAAGCTGTGCGGCATAAACGGCGGTCTGCGCCATATAAATCGAAAGCTTTTCGGTATCGACAATGCGTATATCCGCATCGGGATTATCGTCCTCTTTTATCTGGCTTGCAATCAGATTTGCGGTCTGAAATTCTCCGCTTGCTTTTGATGACATGGTAAAGAATATTACCGTTTTATGCTTTTTGCTCTCCTCAAGAAGCAAATCGTACAGATACTGAAACGGCGGCTGTGAGCTTGTCGGAATACCGTCAAAGCTTTCAAGCTTTTCAAAAAACTCCTTATTGGTTATATCCTTTCCGTTCATATACTCCTCATCGCCGAAAATCGTAAGAAAACGCACAATGCCTATATCATACTTTTCCGCAATGTCCTCAGGCAAATCGGAACATGTATCGGTTATAATTTTTATATCTTCCATTTATTAAATTCCTTTCTCTACCATGTGAATTTTGTAAGCTGTCCGAGATTTTTCAGATTGTCAAAGCCTTGCTGGCGCAATGCTTCGTACACCATAACCGCAACCGAGTTTGACAGATTAAGGCATCGTGCCTCCTCAATCATCGGTATCCTTACGCATCGCTCCTCATGCTCGTACAAAAGTTCCTCGGGAAGTCCCGCATCCTCACGCCCGAACAGAATATAATCGTTATCGTGAAATTCCGCCTCAATGTGCGTGTGCGGCGCTTTTGTGGTTGCGTACCAATATCTTGCTCCCTGTGTTTTATTGAAAAAGTCCTCGAGATTGTCATAATAGCAGACATTCAGCAAATGCCAGTAATCCAGTCCCGCTCTCCTCAAATTTTTGTCCGTTATCTGAAACCCCGTCGGGCGGACTATATGCAGTCTTGAGCCGGTAGCGGCGCACGTTCGCGCCACATTACCCGTATTCTGCGGTATTCTCGGCTCTACAAGCACTATGTTAAACATCTGTCTCCTTCTTTCCGTCAGCATATTCAAATTATATTATATAATAAACTCGCCTGTATTTCAAGACTTTTTCCGTTTTTTTCAAATAAAAGCTGTATTTTCTTAATTGAAAATACAGCTTTCAGACCGTATACAAACCGTCCGAGGTTTGTCTGCTTTGTTTTTGTCGGCAAGTTCTTATTTCTAATTGTTCTGTTTTTGCCGTTTTGCCTTTATTTTTCTTAAAATCCACAGCGCTATACACACGGCTGCGGCAACCGCCGCAAGATACGCAATTATTATAAGCAGTCTGTACACGGGCGTGTGCTTTACAGCCACAAACACCGTATCCGAGGAATTTCCCTTAAACACGCAGTACGAACCGTCAAATTCATAGTTCACGTCAGAAAATCCGTTCCCGTCATATACCATAATATTGATTTCCCCGGCGTCTTCGGGCGGCAGATAATGTATAAGCGAGGTATCCGACGCATTATCGGTAGCCTTAACCTCCCACGCCTCAATACTCTTATACAGAATTTCCGCGGGGATATTATCCGTCTTTTCAATCGTAAGCTTGGTATCCTCCGTATACAATCCCTCGCTTGTTACAATCGCACAGCCGCTGCGCTCGTCATCGCACTCTATAGCTGTTATATACGGCTTGTATTCCACATTCGCAACAGTATCGTGAGTAAGTCCCTCAAAGCTTTCAATGTCCCAACTGCCGTAGTTTCCGTCTTTTTGAGGAATATCGGGAAGCTTTGCACCAGATATTTTCTCGTTATGCATAAACTTTTCCGAATTGACGTACTCATCATCTATTTTAAACAATACGGTATAAGATTTAAACGTATCGCCTAAATCGTTCAGATCGGCAGGCTCGGCAATCCCGGCATAGCTTATGGAGTCAATACCGCCGATACCGTAATCGTAAAAGCTGTTGCGTGCGCATTTTCCCGTATTGTTTCCCGCAACCGCACCTATACACTCGTCGCCGCTTTCGATATAAGCGCTGCTTTTGCAATCGTATATGTGGCTTGCCTCACCTGCAATTCCGCCGATATAATCATCGCCCTGCAAAAGTGCTCTCGAATTACAGCCTTTTATTATTGTCTCGCTCTTTCCCGCAATTCCGCCGATATAATCGCCGCTTTTGCTCTTTATGCTGCCGCCGCCCGTGCTGTTTATTATACAGCCCAGATCTGCCCTGCCGACAACTCCTCCGACGCAGTTTTTCTTAGAAACCGCCTCGCCGCTGTTTTCACATTCACGCACAACCGCACGTGAGATAAGCACAAAATTGAGCGACTTATTGCCGTTTTTGGTAATATCGTCCTCACGGTCAAAATCATATTCTATCGCCATAGAACCTGTTATTCCGCCGACATTTATATCGCCCTCGACATAACCCGTACTTACGCATTTTGCCGTTTTGCCCTCAGTCTGACTTTCCGTATCAAACTCCGAAATATCAGACATTCTGTCCGAAAGCTCCGTTTTTATATCGCCCGAATATGCCTCGTTAAGCGCATCGGTCATAATATCCACAACGACAAACACCTGATCGGAAACTTTCTGCAAATCACCCGTTATTCTGTCGATACCGTCCTTTGCGGTGTAGTTTAAGCCGCCGAACGAATCGAGTATGTCGGATATGCTGTTTGACAAATCGCTCACCGCATTATCGTACTCCGCATCAATCGGTGTTACGGTGATTATCGGCGTATCAGCCAGTTCTTTAAGCGCCGCCGAAACCCCGTTAATCGTTTCGGATATATTGTCGGACGCCGATTTTAAGCTTTCGTTTGCGTCCTTTATCTTGTCGCCGAGCCCCTCGAGCGCATCGAAATCTATTTTTCCGTGCAGTACGTCCATTACGTCCGAAACGCTTTTCAGCGCCGAGTTAAGGTTACGGAAAGCCGCCGCCATGGAATCTGCGGCGTTTTCTATATTTATCGTATCCATTCCGACAATTGCTGTCACAAGCTCGTCAAGCTTTTCTCCGACGTTGCTTATTGCAGGCTTTAATTCTTTCATAAGCTCCGACATGGCCTTTAGCGCTTTTCCCATTTCACGAAAGCTTGCGGCAACGCCGTTCAAATCTCCGTTTTTGAGTTCATCGGCTATTTTTTCAAAAATCGTTCCTAGTTCGTCAAATTTACTGCCGAGATTGTCAAGCTCTTTATTGAGCTCACGCACGGCTTTTTGCATATGCCGTACCGCAAGAAGAACCTCGTCAATATCGTCCACGCTCTCGTTTATGTATTTCATAGCGGCATTAAGCTGTTTTAATGCCGTGCGCGTACTGTCTGTTGCCGATTTTGTATCTTTATAAATTTTATCCGCATCTTCGTTTGTAATATCGGATATTCCGCCGACAGAGTCCGTAATTTCACTGCACTTATCAATAAACGCATTTATGTCGTCATTTGCTTTGTCGCAGTATGTGAGCGCATCGGAAATACTGTCTACCGTTTCGGTAAGTCTTGCGCTTGAACTGTTTATGTTATCTATATTCCCGTTTATCAAATCCCTTGTCTTATCCGCCAGCTTATCCGCACAGGCGAGCGCATTGTCAGCGCCCGATTTTATGCCGCTAAGCTTTGCCGAAACGGAGGAATTTACAGCCGTGGCGCTGTTTGAGGTATCGTTTAAGAGCGACTGAAGCTTTTTCAGTTCGCTTGATATTGAGTCAATATTTGACGGCGAATATTTGATTGAGGAATACGGCTCCATCTGCCCCACTATTCCGCCGACATCTTTTCTGCCGTACACCTTTGAGCTGTTGGTACAGCCGCTTATATAGCCCGACTGCCTGCCGGCAATACCGCCCACGTTGTATCC
>CAKSPN010000147.1 GCA_934481375.1 uncultured Clostridia bacterium | reverse complement strand
GTGCATACACAAAAGCGGTAACAAACCGAAGTTTGTTACCGCCCAAATCAGTTACTTACCCTCTACAATATTCTTTGTATCGATTGCAATCATAAGTTCTTCGTTTGTGGGAATAACAAGAGTTTTTACTCTTGCGCCGTCAGCTGAAATATCAACCGTTCCCCTTGTGTTGTTCTTATCCTTGTCGTATGTTATTCCGAGATAATCGAGTCCGTCAAGAATAAGACTTCTTGTATACGAATCGTTCTCGCCTACGCCTGCCGTCATCACAACAGCGTCAACGCCGTTCATTGCCGCAACGTATGCGCCGATGTACTGCTTAACGTGATATGCGAACATTTCAAGAGCCAGCTTTGCACGCTCGTTGCCGTCATCTGCGGCACTGCACAAATCTCTGAAATCCGAAGATACGCCTGATATTCCGTAAACGCCGCTCTCCTTGTTCATAACCTTGTCAACCTCTTTGTCGGTCATACCCTTATTTAAAAGATATGTCACAACAGCAGGGTCCATTGAACCTGTTCTCGTACCCATGGGAACACCGTCAAGCGGAGTAAATCCCATTGAAGTATCAACGCACTTTCCGCAGTCAACGGCACTTATTGATGAACCGTTTCCGAGATGGCACGTAACAAGCTTCAATTCTTCGGGTGCTTTGCCGAGATATTTTGCCGCTTCCTGTGCAACAAACTTATGGCTTGTTCCGTGGAAACCGTATTTTCTTATGCCGTACTTTTCATAGTATTCATACGGGAGAGCATACATATATGCCTTTGCCGGAATTGTCTGATGAAACGCCGTATCGAATACAGCAACCATAGGCGTGCCGGGCATAGCCTTTTGACAAGCGTTTATTCCTATGATGTTCGGCGGATTGTGCAGCGGTGCAAGCGGTGTGCATTTTTCAAGCGCTTTTAAAACAGCGTCCGTAACAAGACATGATGACGCAAATTCCTCGCCGCCGTGTACCACTCTGTGACCTACCGCATCTATCTCGTCCATCGACTTTATAACGCCGACTTCCTTATCCGTAAGTATATCCATAACAGCGGCAATTGCGTCGCTGTGATCCTTCATCGGGATAACTTTCTTTATCTTGTCCATACCGGCAGCTACGTTTGTATACTGTATATCCGGCTCGTCAATGCCTATTCTTTCGCAGAGTCCCTTTGCAAGAACGCTTTCGGTATCCATATCTATAAGCTGATATTTAAGCGATGAGCTTCCTGCGTTTATAACCAAAACTTTCATTTTTGTAACCGTCCTTTCCGATTATGAATTTTGAGCCTGAACAGCCGTTATTGCAACAACGCCGGCTATATCTTCAGCCACACAGCCTCTTGAGAGGTCGTTTACAGGCTTTGCTATTCCCTGGAGAATAGGACCGTATGCTTCAGCCTTTGCAAGGCGCTGAGTAAGTTTATAGCCGATATTTCCCGCATCGAGGTTCGGGAATACAAGTACGTTTGCCTGTCCTTCAAGCGGTGATGACGGAGCTTTCTGACGTGCTACCGACTCAACTATTGCGGCGTCAAGCTGTAATTCGCCGTCGATTTTAAGTTCGGGTGCTTTCTCCTTGGCAAGCTTTGTAGCTTCCTGCATTTTTGTAACGAGGTCGCTCTTTGCCGAACCGTATGTAGAATATGAAAGCATCGCAATTTTCGGCTCATCGCAGATAAGCTGTCTGTACGATTTTGCCGACGAAATAGCTATTTCCGATACCTCGTCCGCATTCGGGTCCTGATTAAGTCCGCAGTCTGCGAATATAAAAGTACCGTTACAGCCGTATGTACAATCAGGAACAATCATCATAAAGAATGCGCTGACAAGCTTTGTGCCGGGAGCTGTTTTTAAAATCTGGAGCGCCGGACGTATTACGTTTGCCGATGAATTTACCGCACCTGCAACCATTCCGTCTGCCGCACCTGTCTTAACCATCATATTTCCGTAGTAAAGCGGATCTTTTACGGTTTCTCTTGCCTGTTCGAGAGTTACGCCTTTTTTCTTCCTCAGTTCAGCGAAAAGCTCGGCATATTCTTCATTGCCGTTTTCGGGATTGATTATTTCAATTCCGTCAATATCAATTTTTTCGGCAGCGGCAATTGAATTTATCTTTTCGGGATTTCCCAGAAGTATTAGTTTTGCATAGCCTTCCTTTTTAACTATGCCCGCACACTGAATTGTTCTTAATTCTTCACCCTCTGCGAGAACGATTGTCTTAATGTCCTCTTTTGCACGTTCCTTAAGCTTGTCAATAAATTCACTCATCGTAATCTGCTCCTTTTTAAATTTTTCCTAATGTTTAACAATTGTTTTTGCACGCAAAAACGGCAAACCCGAAAGGCTTGCCGTGATGTGGTGCCGATGGCCGGGGTCGAACCGGCACGGGAATTTCTTCCCACAGGATTTTAAATCCTGGGCGTCTGCCAATTCCGCCACATCGGCATATACTCCACAACGCAATTTAGTATATCATAATTTTTTTACGATGTCAATATATTTTTTGGTTTTTATTCATATTTTTTCTTAAAAAAAACCTCCCGATATATCGGGAGGTTTTTTTTTGCTTTTTTTACTGACCTAATGTTCTGAGATAGTCACGGCTCATCTTTACAGCCTCCATAGGCGGTCTGTCCTCCGATGCGTCCTGCTCGACTATTATATACTCTGTACCTGCTTTTTCGGCAGCCTCAAGAATTGACTTGAAATCCTGAACGCCGCTTCCGACAGGCATAAACTTAAATCCGTTTTCCTCCATTGACGAAGGCTTCTGCTCCTTACCGTCCTTATCTATAAGCGCATACACGGCTCCGCCGTGATTCTTGCAGACAAAATCCTTTAAGTGCAGTACCTCAACATGACCGCTGTACTTTTCGATATACTTGCAGGGATCCTCGCCGGCATATTTTACCCAGCAGGTATCAAATTCCGGCTCGATTGTGTCAAGACCTATTTCATCATAAATGTAATCTATCTTATATTTTCCGTCCGCTTTTTCAAATTCAAAGTCATGATTATGATAAAGAAGCTTTATTCCTGCCGCTTTTAATGCCTTTGAATAATCAGCAAATTCCTTCTTTGTATTTTCCCACGCGTCCGTACCGGCAAGCTTTGACTTATCGTGCCACGGAATAGCACAGTACTTAACGCCTACGGTTTTAAGATAATCTATTGCCGCCTGACCCTGTTCGAGGAAAAGCTGATTTCCCTGGTGTACCGAAATGGCTGTAAGACCGATTTTATCAAGCGCCGATTTCACTTCTTCCGCACTCTTGTCATAAAATCCGGCAAACTCCACGTAATCGTAACCCATATCCTTTATAGCCTGCAAAGTTCCTTCAAAATCCTTTGCGAGATCATCTCTTACGCTGTAAAGCTGAACGCCTACTTTAAACTTTTTCATAATAATCCTCCGTTTCTGTTTTGCAACAAATTATATTTCGGGAATTTCAATATCTATTTCCTTACCAAGCTTAGCCGACTTCACGATACCGTCGATGATAGCCTGGTTGTACAAAATCTGGCTTGACGGTACGGGAGCTGTTCCGTTTTCCTTGATAGCGTCAAGGAACGAACGTATCTTTCTGTAGAAGTTGCCTTTGAAATCATCGCCTGCCTGTACGAGCGGTATCTGTGTTACAACCTGCGAGCCGCCCACTTCGCTGTAAATTGTCATCGGACCGCCGATAGAGCCGTTCCAACACTCTGTTGATGGGATTCTTAACGAACCCTTTGTACCCATTATGATAGTATCTCCCGGTGTGTCGAGATTCATTGCCCATGCAATTCTGAAGTCGAGAATAATTCCGCCCTCGAGTCTTACAAAGCCTGCCGCAAAGTCCTCAACGCCGAATATATCTGCATATTCCTTTGACATTTCCTTTGACTTGCCTTCGATTTCAAAGAAATGCGGGTCCTTTCCGAAGAAGTTTGACGTGTAACCCGAAACGGTAAGCGGCTTCGGATAACCGATAGCGTTAAGCACCATATCGAGTGAATAGCAGCCGATATCGCCCATTGCGCCGATAACGCCCGTATCCTTTCTGATAAAGGTTGTTCCGAACGGAGTCGGTATGCCGTGGCGTCTGCCGCCTCCTGTCTGAATATAATAAATTTTACCTAAAACGCCGCTCTGAACAATCTGGCAAACCTTTATCATATTAGGGTCGAGTCTGGGCTGGAATCCTATCGAAAGGATTTTTCCGCTCTTCTTTTCCGCACGCATAATTTCAACGGCTTCCTCCGTTGTAACGCACATAGGCTTTTCGAGAAGCACGTTTATGCCATGCTCAAGAGCCGCAATCGCACATTCTGCGTGAGTTGCGTTATATGTACAAACGCTTACCGCATCAAGGTCCTTTTCCGCATCAAGCAATTCCTTGTGGCTTCTGTAGCATCTTACGCCCTCAACGTTCCACTTTTTAAAGAACTCTTCAGCTTTGCCCTCAACAAGGTCTGCGCCTGCAACGATTTCAACGTCCGGCATCTGGAGATAGTTATTGATATGCGCATCGGCTATCCAGCCCGTGCCTATTATACCTACCTTAAGCTTTTTTGAGCTGTCTATCTCTTTTTTTGTCTGATCGCTTTTGAACTGATCTAAAATATTATTATCATTTGCCATTTGAAAACTCTCCTTCAAATATTTTTTATACTTATATTTTAATAATTATATCGTCTTTTTTCTACACATATATTGACTTTTAATAAGAATATTTTGACTTTTTAAATTTTTTTCGTATTTTGTTATATAAAAAGCATAACGTTCAAGCCGCTTTTTTAAAATGGCTTGAACGTTATTTTTACTGCTGACTTGCTTTTTGTTTCTGTTCTTCCTGCTTTGCCTGTCTTTCCTGTTTGATGTTCTCTATTATCTCGGCTTTCTTCTCGTCGTCCTCTTTTATCTTTACTTTGTACTGATCGGCATAATCTCTTAAACTGCTCATAAACTTCTCGTTCATAAGC
>CAKSPN010000146.1 GCA_934481375.1 uncultured Clostridia bacterium | reverse complement strand
GTCTTAAAGCCTGTCATATACTTGCCTGCGCCCTCCGACACACCGAGAATGACAGGTGAGTTGTTTTCCTGTGCTGTCTGAAGAATGGATTTTGTCCATTCAAGGTTGTTGATGTTAAACTGACCTACCGCATATTTGCCGGCAGCTGCCTTATTTAACATTTCTGTTGCTGAAACTAACATTTTAAATTCCTCCTAAGAATAAATTAAATAATATTAAATTATTTACCTTTGTTAATGATTATCCCGTCCGTTTCGCAAAGCTTTTTGTAATTCTTTGCGTTTACGTCGATAATCTTTGCTGCACCGCAGCGTTTGCATACAAGTGCGATTGCGCCGTCAAGCACGGATATTTCTATCTGCTCGTTTCCGCAGGTGCACGAAATTGCGTGTTCCGCACCGAGCATATAAATCTCCTCTATCATATCGTAAAGGATACTGTCTTTGCCGTCCGATATTTCGTTTCTTTCCGATATACCGTCAAGTGCCTTATGAATATCCTCCATATTTCCCTTAAAGAAAATCTCCACATCCGATGCAGGGCACAGAAAAGTCATAAACTCCTTTTCCCAAAATCCGTCGCACGATATTGAAAACGAGTGTGTTTCACCGCATACGGGACATTCTATATCGAATATATAATTTGATTTTTTCTTTCTCACGGACACGCATTTTGCTCCGCACCGTTCGGAGGAACAGTGAAATTCGGTTCTTCTGCCGGAAAAATCAAATATATTTATATTTCTCGCCGTAACCTTTGAGCATATGGGACAAATGTATGCGGCGGAGGTTTTATAATCAATCAACATAAGCTTTTACACCCCGATTTTGTTTTCCCTTGCGTAAAAGAACAAATACTGCTGTGCGTATCCGCCCAAAGCGCCGAATTTCTTTTTTGCAAAATCGCCTATGGTTTTCACGGACTGCTCCGACTCAAACCAGCAATACTCGGTTATGCGCTTTATCCATACGTCTATCGGGAACGCCTCCGTATGCGAAAGTCCGAACAGGAGAATGCAATCGCTTACCTTATTCCCTATTCCTTTAACCTGCATAAGCGCATTTTTTGCGTCCTGCGCCGAAAGCGCACGAAGCTCTTTTTCGCTAAGCTCTTCCGAGGCAAACATTTTTGCGGCGTTTAAGATATATTTATCTCTGAACCCCGCACGGATTACGGATAAATCCTCCAACGACAGCTTCGACAGGGTTTCATATGACGGGAAAGAATAGTACGTATTTCCCATATAGCTTATTTTATCGCCGAAGTTTTCGCAAAGGCGTTCGATAATTCCCTTTATCCTCGGAATATTATTGCTTTGCGATATTATAAACGAAACAACGCTTTCCCACAAATCCTGTTTCAGTATCCGTATGCCGTCACCGCATTTTACCGCTTTTTCCATCACTTCATCAGACGAAAGCGTGCGCTTTATCTGTGCATAATCCGTGTCGAGATCGAAAAAATCGTACCAGATATTTTCAAAATCCTCACGGCTTGTACAATAAAGAATTACATCGCCGTCATTTTCGGATATTTTCAATGTTTTGCCGAACGCAGTGCCTATATACGCATTATCGTCCGTTTTGTTAAACCTGAAGCACTGTCCGCAGTCAAATATATGCGAAATATTAAAGCTGTCGGGTTTCTTCAGTACGGCATTGCCGTTTTCATACGTAACTTCCATAAGATATACTTCTCCGCAATCATAATCATTATATCACAGCGTTACAAATTTATCAATAAAATTTGCTAATTTTATTGAATTTTATAAAAATCCCGTCTTTGCGGCAAAATATATTGTCAATAAATTCACAGCAGCGCCCAAGTCGGGAACCATCTGAGCCAATGCGATACATATTCCGCCGTGCAGGCGTGACCCGAAAGCACGGGATAGAACATTATAAACAACACAACCGCCAATGCCGCATATGCAAACGACGAATACACAACCGCCTTTTTACCACGCTCCGTTACGGCTTCTGCGTAAAATGCGCACAGCGAATATCCTATCATCAGCACGACAAACGGTACGCTCGGGAAATAGTGGTATATGAACGTAAGCCTTGAAACGGGTATCCACGGCACAAGCTGTGCAAGGTATGCAATAATGAGGAATACCGCATTTTTATCTCTTTTAAGCACGGCACGGTATACCATATATGCAAACGCCGCAATTCCCGTCCACCATACGGCAGGATTGCCGAACGAGCTTATCCCCTCTTTTAAGCTGTCCGAAACCGTTCCCGAATAGTACCATATAGGTCTGTACATTACGGGCCACTGATACCACAGCGAAGAATACGGGTGCGTTGAGCCGAGAACGGTTTTTGAATGATACGTGTACATTGACCGCATATTTTCCGTGACCGTTTTGAGTCCGTTTCCGCTCGGAGTCATCATATACGGGATATACGAAAGGCAGTATATCACTATCGGCACGGCAACAAAGAATATACAGCACCACACTATCGTCTTTACCGCACACGGCTTAAAGTTTTTTATGACATAGCCATGGCTTATTCCGTTTGTTTCGCCCGTCGGGTCGGCTAATGCATAGCGGTATTCGTTATATCTGCGTATAAGCACGCAGAAGAATATGACCGCCAGTCCCGCTCCGGCATAAACGCCCGTCCATTTGCTTGCAATGCCCAATCCCATAGATATTCCGCACAATGCAAGCGGAGCAAGCGTCTTTTTGAGCGGAGTATCATAAAAGCTCATTTGCGTATAACGATACATAAAATAATACATCAGTATTATAAAGAACGTGACGTACACATCTATGGTCGCAATTCTCGTCTGCGCAAAATGCATAAAATCAAACGCAAACAGTATACACGTTACCGCCGCAAGCCACGAACGCTTGAAAAACCGTTTCGCAAACATATATATTACGGGAACCATAATTATTCCGACAACCGTCCCTGCAATTCTCCACCCGAACGGACACATTCCGAAAATCATAATGCCCAAAGCAATAATCAGCTTGCCGAGCGGAGGATGCGTCCATTCGTATATTTTACTGTGATGTATAAATTCATACGCCGTCCGTGCGTGATATATTTCGTCAAAATACGTTCCGTTCCTGAATGTCGCACGCTCGGGAATGAGCGTCTGCTCATCGAACATAGCCGCTATACTGCCATCTGCGGCATTTTGCGGCGTTACATACGTGCCGTCAGTCCCTATCACGCCCATTTCCTTTATGCTTAAATTTTCCGCATCTGTCCAAAGCGTGATATAGCGTGCGGTCACATCAGCCTCGCTTTCGTTCCAGTAAAACACCGCACCCTCGCTTACCGTATCGGTCTTTACGTTTTCGCCGTCCGAGGAAATGTAATCTATTCCGAGTGCACGTGTTTCGTCAAGATTGTATGCGCCAAGGAAATACCTTAGCTTTGAAATCTCCGTATCCTCCCCCAAATCTATCGTTACGGGCGAGGAGGTTATCATTGTTTCCGTTTCGGGCGCTTTCATATCGCCCAGATCGTACAGGGCAATTCCGCCGTAAGCGGCAGTTATCACAAGCATTGCGATTATATCGAATTTTGTTATTTTAACAGCCTTTTCGCTTAATCTGAATTTATACCGCCTGCCGACCGTTCTTTTTACTTCTTTTTTGGCAGGTACCGGTCTGTTTTCAATTCTGTTTTTAACATAAACGCTGTAAGCCGTGCATATCATATACAGCGCAATCATTATATTTACCGCCGATGCGGCTATGAAAACGGGACTTTGGAAATACTTTGTCGGGTCTGTATTGTATATGAACAAAATCCACGCTTCGTTAAAGAAGTGCGTTACCGACAGCAGTGCATACAGCAAATAGGTCTTAATATCTCTATTCACCGCAAACGCCGCAAGCATAAGGAGCATTGTCGGGAACGAATATCGGTCGTGCATTTTGACCGACAGCATATATGTCAGAAACGCTAAAAGTGCGGCTGTGTACCAATACTTTGAGCTGTTTTTGCTTTTTAAGAAAACGTATGCCGAGTATAAAACAATCAGCACTATGAAAACATATCCGACAGCAGTACCCGACGGCGTAAGTGCTTTCCAGTTCATACCGAGCGCACCCCAGAGATTAAAGGCGTTTACGGTAAAATACGGGTACTGATCCGCAATCGTGGTTACATACTGCGCCGTCACGTTTTTAAGTCCGAAAGGCGCCGACGCCAGAACAAGAGCAAGAATTGCGCCCAGTCCGCACAGAAGATTTTTTAATATGTTTTTTATATCAAAATTATTTATAAACAGATTTTCGGCAATCCCCAGTACAAGCACGGGAGTAAATATAAGCGACTGCGGTTTTATAAGTATGCACAGCGCAAACATAAAATATGAACCTATCATTCGCTTTTGGGTTATAAGATATATCATACACATAACCGTAAACGTATATACGGCGTCCACCTGTCCCCACAGCGCACCGTTTGTTATAACGGCAGGATTGAAAAGATAAAGAGCGCACAGCCACACCGACGCTTTTGTGCCGAAATTATTTTTTGCAATTTTATATATAATATATCCCGAGCCGAGATTGCACGCAAGCGACGGGATTTTCAAAAGCACTGTTTCCGCCGTTCCCGAAATTCCGAAAAGGGATTTCAGCGCACCGATAAAATACAGCACATACATATAACCCGGCGGATAATCATGAAATGCGTCCGAGGTGTAAAAATTCCTTATTCCGTCCTTAAATATCATATCCGACCATGCCGAAAAACAGCTCATATCGGTTTTATGTCCCAAATACGCCGCAGAGGCGACAAGATAAACAACCGAAAACGCACCCATAACCGCCGCAAGGCAGAGCGGATTTATTTCGGAAGTTTTATCCGCAAGTATATTTGTGCGCCGAACCAATGCAAAAAGCAGTGCCGCCGCCATACAAACAATCAGTATATATATCATCTTAATCTCCGTTCCGCCGAAAAATTACGGCAAGTAAAAAAATCTGTTACTTATGTGTTATTATAC
>CAKSPN010000145.1 GCA_934481375.1 uncultured Clostridia bacterium | reverse complement strand
AATTCAAAAATCTGGTTCAACTCAAAGGAATGTTACATTCCGACAAGCAAGCTTGATGAACTCACCAAAACCTTGTCCGCAGCGGATACGGCAGTACTCGGTGCGCCGATTGGTGTTCTGTCTGTAGATACGCCCTGGGGCGAATGGGGCGAACTGACCTATTCTGCCGAGGGACTTGCAAAACTGAAGGATTACCGTTACGGATATATCAACGTTGATGAGGATAAGATGACAGAGTACAGTAAATGGGTTCTTTCAAACAACGGTGAAATCAATAAAATACAAGACAGAGAATGGGTAAATGTATACGGTATTGAAGAATATTCTTTTGACCGCGATGCGGATATGAGGGATATTCCCGGAATGGATCCTGATGATTTAGACCCCTGGATGATCACAGGTAAAATTTATACGATTTTCTATAACGGAGAGATTCGCTATTTGGTTCATGAGGATGATGCACAAGATACCTTTACTTATTACCCCGGAAACGGATTCAGCAAAAACTCTGTTGCAAAAACGCAGACTGTCTGCCTGGATAGCCGTAAATATGACACTGTTGCATATAACATTGATGACAACAACTACTTTAAGCTCAGAGATATTGCAAAAATCCTGGACGGAACGATTAAAACCTTTGACATTCAGTATGACGGTGCAACAAATTCGATTGATATGCTGAGTTTTTATGATTATACATCAGCTGGCGGTGAATTAACCCCGGGTGACGGTGTTGAAAGAACTGCGCTTTCATCTTCGGCATTTTTAACGCTTGACGGTGTGCCGATTAAAGCAACCTGCTATAATATTAACGACAACAATTATTTTAAGCTTCGTGATATAACAGATGCACTGGATTGCCGTGTTGAGTGGGACAACAGTACCCAGATGATTTGGGTTATTCCGAACAGAACGGCATATGATGATCCGGACGAGATAGTAGGCTGATTTATTTAAACAAAAATTTTAACCGATACGAGGTTTGAGAAATTTTCAAACCTCATATCGGTTCTTTTTTTCTTGCTTGCCAAACGATAAAATTAATACTTTGGGTATTGCAAAACATAAGAAAATAGTGTATAATGAAAAAGATGTAAATTATTAAAGTGTACAGGCTCTGCCTGTGCGGAAAGGAATGGTTATTTAGTATGCATGATAATGTATATGACGTTTTGCTGGAACGTGGATTGATTGCGCAGACGACGCATGAAAAAGAAATCAGAGAATTATTGGGAAAGGAAAAAGTGACGTTCTATATAGGCTTTGACCCGACGGCAGACAGTCTCCATGTGGGACATTTTCTGCAGATGGTTGTTATGCGGCATATGCAGATGTACGGACACAGACCGATTGCCCTCGTGGGCGGCGGAACGGGTCATATAGGCGATCCGTCGGGAAGAACGGATATGCGTCAGATGATGACTAAAGAAATAATCGACCATAACTGCGAATGTTTCAAAAAACAGCTTTCAAAGGTGATTGATTTCTCGGACGGCAAGGCGCTTATGGTAAATAACGCCGACTGGCTGTTAAACCTTAATTATATAGAATTTTTGAGAGATATAGGCTCGTGCTTCTCGGTAAACAAGATGCTTGCCGCAGAGTGCTTTAAGCAAAGACTTGAAAAAGGACTCTCGTTCCTTGAATTTAACTATATGCTTATGCAGAGCTATGATTTCCTTATGCTTAACAGAAAGTATAACTGTAAGATAGAGCTCGGCGGCGACGACCAGTGGAGCAATATTCTGGGCGGACTTGAGCTTTGCAGAAGAAAGGATCAGACACAGGTTTACGGTATGACCTTTACGCTTCTGACAAACAGCGAGGGCAAAAAGATGGGCAAGACCCAGTCGGGTGCGGTATGGCTCGATCCCGAAAAGACAACTCCGTATGATTTCTATCAGTATTGGGTAAACGTTCAGGACGCAGACGTTATAAAATGCTTAAAGCTTCTCACATTCGTTCCCATGGAACAGATAAGAGAAATGGAAAAGTGGGAGGGTCAGGAGCTTAATGCGGCAAAGAGAGTGCTGGCATACGAGGTTACAAAGCTTGTTCACGGCGAGGCAGAGGCGGAAAAAGCAAAGGCAACCGCCGAGGCAGTCTTTGCAAAGGGCGGCATTTCGGACGATATGCCGACAACCGTTATCCCCGATGTTGTGGGAATGGGTGTTCTTGATATGCTTGTAAAAACGGGACTTCTCTCGTCAAAGGGTGAGGCAAGACGTCTTGTTCAGCAGAACGGACTCTCGATAAACGATGAAAAATATACCGACGTAAACGGCGTTGTAACAGCCGATATGCTCGGTCAAGACGGTATGATAATAAAGAAAGGCAAAAAAGTGTTCCACAGAGTTACTGTAAAGTAAATCTTGGCACAGTGAGGGCTGCTGTGTTAAGCAGCCCGTCTTTTTTAACTATGGATATTTTAAACCTCACCAAAAGTGAGCTTGCGGAATTAATAAAAGAAAATACGGAAAAAACCGACCCGGGGCTTTTATCTGCCGCATATGACGCACGTATTGAAAATTACGGCAAAAAGGTCTATTTCAGAGGACTTATAGAGTTTACGAATTATTGCAAAAACAATTGTTATTATTGCGGAATAAGGAGTAAAAACAAAAATGTTGAGCGGTACAGACTGAGCAAAGAGCAGATTATGGACTGCTGTAAAACGGGGCGTGAACTTGGATTTTCAACCTTTGTGCTTCAGGGCGGCGAGGACGGATCTTTTACGGATAAGCGTATGTGCGAGATTATATACTCAATAAAAAACACATATCCCGATTGTGCGGTAACGCTTTCAATCGGCGAAAAAAGCCGTGAAACGTACCAAGCGTATAAGTCGGCAGGTGCGGACAGATACCTCTTAAGGCATGAAACCGCAGATAATGAGCATTACGGAAAGCTCCACCCGTCGGAGCTTTCGCTCGAAAACAGAAAGAAATGTCTGTATACATTGCGTGAGCTGGGATTTCAGACGGGAGCGGGATTTATGGTAGGCTCTCCGTATCAGAGTGCGGAAACGCTTGCGGAGGATATGCTGTTTTTAAAGGATTTGCAGCCGCATATGGTGGGTATAGGCCCGTTTATTCCGCAGAAGGACAGCATTTTTGCAAACGAGCCGCACGGCACATTGGAGCTTACGGTCACAATGCTTGCACTTACAAGGCTTATGCTCCCGAAGGTGCTTTTGCCGGCAACAACGGCGCTTGCCACAATTTGTGAGGACGGCAGAAACAGAGCGTTTGAGGCAGGGGCGAATGTCGTAATGCCGAATTTGTCGCCGAAAGAGGTTCGTAAAAATTATAATCTGTACGATAACAAAAAATCCTCGGGCGACGAGGCGGCACAGGGACTTGATTTGCTGAAAAAAATCGTGGAAAATGCAGGGCTTGAGCCGGATATGGGCAGAGGCGACAGCCGTATGGAAAGGACTTTTTGATGAGTATAAACACAAAACAAAACGTAAAGTGTCCCGAATGCGGACAAATGGGTGATATAACCGTGTGGAGTTCGATAACGGTTAAGGACAGCGAGGATTTGAAAAAGGATTTGCTTTCGGGCAAAATCAATATTTTCCGCTGCGGCTCGTGCGGACATACGGGACTTATGCCAACTCCGCTTTTGTATAATGATGAGGATAAAAAGCTTATGATTTCGTTTTCGCCGTGCAATGATGACGCACAGGCAAAAAAGCAGTATGACGAAATCTGCAAAGCCTCAAAGGACTCGGGCGAGATGAAGGCTCTTGAGGGATATAATCTGAGGTTTATCACCGATTATAATGAAATGCTCGAAAAGATACTTATATTTGATAACGGTCTTAACGATAAGGCAATTGAGATTATAAAACTGCTCATTATGATGCAGGAGCCGGAAAAAGCAGATGACAGAAAGTGCCGTTTCGGAAAAGCAGACGGCGAAAATATGGAGTTTATGGTGCAGGATTTCAAGGAACAACAGGTGTATACGTCGAAAGTTCCTATGGAAACGTACAACAGTATATGGAATAATCTTAAGGCATCGGGAGTTAAGGAATACAGCTTCGGCTGGGAAAGAGTAAACAGCGCATATGCGACTGCGCTTTTAAACGGAATTAACAATAAATTCTTTTAATAACGGAGGGGAAAGAAATGATACTTGGACGTAATCCGCTGTACAAGCTGTGGAAAGGAACAATAGCAAAAAATCTGAAAAGACGGCGTTTTGATAAAATGATGAGTCTTGTTGATTTGCCTAAAGACAGACCCGTTAAGGTGCTTGAGGTCGGCTGTGCAAACGGCAAGGATTTTATACAGTTTGCGGCAGAGAAAAATTATGAAATATGGGGCGTTGACATAAAGGAATACGATATAGAGGAGAAAGTGAATTTCCAAGTGGCGGACGCCGCAAATCTCCCGTTTGATGATAAAAGCTTTGATGTGGTTGTATCGGTAGGACTTCTGGAGCATATCGAGCCTATGGAAAAGCTGTGCGAGGCAATAAAGGAATTTGAGCGTGTCGGCAAGCATCTTGTTCATGTAGTGCCGTCCGTCTCAACGTTTATAGAGCCGCACTGCGCCAAAATACGTTTTCCGTTAAGACTTCACAGAAATATGATGTCGGAGCAGGAGGGAATGCCCCTGCATCTTAATTTCTTTACCGAGCATACATGGACAAAGTTTTCGGGATTTAACGGCTGTGATATAAAAAGATTTTATTATCTGCCGCCGTTTATTAAAAACACGGTGATATATAAATAAAATTTAAAAGGGGGAAAGTTTATGAAAAAGGAATTTATGGTGGGGTGTAACTATTGGGCGTCAAATGCAGGTATGGAAATGTGGCGCAACCGGGGCGAGGAAACTGTTGACGAGGATTTCAGAAAGCTTAGTCAATACGGCGTTAAATGCTTAAGAGTCTTTCCGAATTGGCGTAATTTTCAGCCGATTGTTCCGCTCATGGGGCGGTGGGTAGATTGTCAAGTCAAGTGCAATATTTC
>CAKSPN010000144.1 GCA_934481375.1 uncultured Clostridia bacterium | reverse complement strand
TTATTGCAGTGTTTGTATCGTTTGTACTCACCATAGCGCTGACGGCATATTCGGATATTGTGCAGACGGATTTAAGGGATAATCTTGTCAGATTACATATAATCGCAAACAGCGACAGCGATTATGACCAATCGGTAAAGCTCCGCGTGCGTGACGCAGTGCTTAAAAACGAAAAATGCTGTACGCAGATAACCCCTGCCGCACTCAAAGAGGCGGAAAGGACGGCAGAGAGCGTGCTTGCGGAATACGGTGCGGATTACGGAGCGCACGCCGAGTACGGGAAATTCTATTTCCCGAAAAAGGAATACAAAAATATGATACTGCCGTGCGGCGAATATTACGGCGTGCGGATAGTTCTCGGGAACGGCGAGGGGCATAACTGGTGGTGCGTTATGTATCCGCCGCTGTGTATGACAAACGATAACGAGGCAGTCCTGACGGGCAAATCGGAAAAAGTCCTGAAGGATAATTTAAGCTCCGAAGCATATGATGTGATTACCGAAAACAACGGCGAAATAAAAATAAAGTTCAGAATAGTCGAAGCAGTGCAGAATATAAAAGGAAGAATAGCGGATTTCGCTACTCTTCCGTAACAGGTATCATAAAATTTTCTATTGCGTTTCGCAGTATCGGGTGCCGTACAACAAAATGCGCCGACGGCGGATTTGATTTTGAAATCATCGCCCATTCGCCGCCGTGAATGGCTATCTGAATATTTCTGAAAGCGCTTTTATCCGTAAGCTTTAACGAATAGTTTTTGTTTTTCTCCGCAAATGCACGCGTCTGCTCGATATGCATAAGATATTCATCATATGAATACACAAGCTTTTTATCACAGAACATTGCAAAAAGCGACGTCGGGTAACGCTCAAATTCCTCTTTCGGAATAACGTGCAGTTCGGTTTCAACATCATTGGCGGTAAGTATTGTGCCGATAATCTGCCGCTGCATTTCGGCATTGCGCAGAATGTTCTGCGCCTCGCCGTACGGAACGGAGCGTTTTTTCAAAAAGCTTTCGATAAATTCCTCCGACGCCGTATAAAGCGGCGGCGAGGAAAGTATATACCTGCGCTTTCCGTCCGTTTTTGAGTCCGCAAGCAAAAATGCGTTAAGCACACCTGCGGAGTCGCTTCTGTAAATATCCATAAGCGGCAGTGCCTTTTTTAATATAAACTCCGATTTTTTTCTGTAATAAGCAAGCTCTTTTTTCGAGTTTGTGAGATAATATTTCCCGTCGGAATGATGTCCGCTTATGCTCTCGCCCGAAAGTGCCGCACTTCCCGACACATTCAGAAAATGGCAGTACACCTTGTTATGCACGCCCTTTAAATAATACGGTGAAATCTGCCCCGTCATATACAGCGGTATCCAGCTTTCAAAGCCGAGCATAATCTCGTTGAACGGACGGTTAAGATTATGCACCACGTTAAGGTGCAGTCCCTTTTTAAGCATTGCGGCAATTCCGAACATATACTTTTTTGCAAAATCCAAATCCGACGCCATATCGTCCATCTGCATATCACTGCACATAAACACCGTCTCCGCCGACTTGGAAAGCGCCGTTGCCTTTAAAAAGTCAATCTCGCCGTTTTTCATTTCCTCAAGTCCGTAATACGTCTTTGACGACGGCAGACGAAACGGCACCGTAGGCACCTTAAGTTCGTCAAAATGAATTGCACGTATGTATTCGTTTAGGTCAAAATCATTCAGCTTTTCAAGAAATCTCAATACGGGATTTTCCGCCGCCGTTTTACTGCCGCAAAGCCATTCGGTAATCGCCCGTGCGGCGTCCGCAATATCGGAACAATCGGCGTTTAATATTTCGGCAATGATTTTCATATCGTATCGGCGTGATACAAATTCCGCAATCTCAAAGGAAAACTTCTGCGGATCGGACGGTTTTCGCTTTCCCGTGCGCACACGTGATATGTATGATGAATCATAGCTCAAAGTTCTTGCCAGTTCGGAAACGTTTACCGACAATGCCGAAAAAAGCAGATTTAACTTCTTATGGAACGACTCATAATCAAATTCGTATTCCGACACACAGCCGTTCAGCACCTCGCCGACATCCGAAAACTCCTCCGCTCCCTTTTCCTCCGCAATGCTTAAAATCCCTTTGCACAGCTTATCCATATCCTCGGAAAACGGCTTGGGAGTACGTTCTCCGCTGCGGTATCGGCTTATCGTTGCAGCGGACAGCCCCGAATGTTCGGACAGTTCACGTGCAGAGCAATCGAGCGCTTTTATATATTCGTTTAGTTTTTCACTGAACAATTGCAACACCCCCTTGTATTACAGTATAACATATACTTTTGAAAAAGAAAAGAAATTTCCGATTTTGTCAATGACATTTAAGGAAATTATGTTTACGAAAGCGTGCTTTTATGATACAATTTTTGTAAAAGATAAGGGGGCATTAAAATGAAGAAAATTATATCATTTTTAATTGCGTGTACACTGTCGGCATCGGCAATACCCGTACATGCATGGAGTGTTTATGACACAGACTACGGAACGGAAAATTACGAGCAAAATATGACCGCCGTAACCGACGATACGGTGCAGATGCGTGAGAAAGATGATCCCGACGATTATACCTCTCTCCTCTACACGGTGCGCAGTGACGGTTCGGCAATGATTACCGGATATTCGGGCAAATTTTACAGCGAGAATTTGCGTCTTGAATTTAATATTCCGTCCGAGATAAACGGTCACACTGTTACGGCAATCGGTGACGGAGCACTCCGTGACGGAGCCGCAAAAATTGTAGGTATCACACTTCCGCCTACAATAAAGGAAATCGGAAACAGAGCAATTGACTGCCGATACTTAAAATATCTTAACTTAAACGACGGTCTTGAGGTTATAAAAGACTTTGCCATAAACTGCGGTGATGAGCTTGAAACGCTCGTTATTCCCGAGAGCGTGAAGTACATAGGCAGTGAGGCAATAAGCGGCAAAGCCTTAAAAAATATCACACTTCCGAGCAATCTCGAACACATAGGCAAGAGAATATTTTACGGTTCGGCTTATGACCGGGACCCTGCAAACCGTGCGGACGGAATACAGTATAACGGTCAGTACCTCATAGCGGGAACAAGAATAGGCTATGTTTACGAGGATACCTCCGACCCGTCCGCACCGTCGCTTAACAAACAGGTTCACGAATGGGGCGCAACGGGAGATGTTGCAATCCGTGAGGGTACAACAATGATGGGCGAAGAAGCTTTCGCTATGTCGGATGTTACCTCGGTTAAGCTTCCGTCAACCTTAAAAGCCATTCCCTACCTCGGATTTTATTGGAGCAAGGGGCTTAATAACGTTGTTATCCCGGGAAATGTAAAGGAAATCGGGAACAATGCATTTTCATGGTGCGAAAGCCTTTCAAACCTCACAATTTCGGAGGGTGTGGAGCATATCGGAGAGGCGGCGTTTTTCCGCTGTAACAACCTAAACGAAGTAACCATCCCGAGAAGCGTAACGCAGATTGATATGCACGCTTTCGGCTGGGACTACGTAAACGACTATGATGTAAGAAACGAAAATCTCGTAATCAAGTGCTACAGCGGTACGGCTGCCGAGCAATATGCAAGAGACAACGGATTTACGTGCGTTTTGCTCGACACGGGCGAAACCATAGGCAAAGGCGAACCGACAGCCGCCGCCGATGACAGATACACCTGTGAAGAAAAGGGCAATAACTGTGCCGTTAAAAGATTTAAGGATATTAAGAGTGCGGACGGCGACCCCGATCACAGCGGAATAGAATTTTGCCTTGACAACGGAATTATGTCGGGAACGGGCGACGATACATTCTCACCCGATGACACAATCACGAGAGCGCAGTTTGCGACAATGTTCTACCGCCTTGCAGGTCAGCCGGAGTCGGGCGAAGCTTCAAAGTTTACCGACTTAACTCAGGACTGGTACAAAAGGCCTGTGGCATGGGCGGCGGCAAACGGTATTCTGAACGGAACGGGCGATACAACGTTCTCACCCGACGATACCGTAACAAGAGAGCAGATTGCGGCTATATTCTATCGCTATGCGCAGGCAAAAGGACTTGACGTATCACTCGATTCGGGGACTTCCTCTGCACTTGAAAGCTACAATGACTATTCGGATATATCCGACTATGCAAAAATTCCTGTTGCATGGTGCTTTGATAAGAACGTTATGTTTATACATTCCGTGAACGGATATGAATATGCAATTTATCCGAAGGTTGCTCCCACAAGAGCTGCTACGGCAACAATGTTTTGGAAGTTTTCATACGAGCTTAACAACAACTAATATATGAAAGGGTGTGCAATTTGAAAAAAAGATTTTTAGCATTTATACTTTTAATCGCAGTTTTGTGTATGGCTGTCCCGTCTTTCGCCGATGAACAGGAAGAGCCGATCACCGGAACATGCGGTGAAAACCTGACGTATACATATTACAAAAGCACAAAAATACTTACGATAGACGGCACAGGCGATATGTGGGATTATAACGAGTCGCCTGTGAACGGCGGTTGGGTTGCACCGTGGAAAAAGCACAGCGAACTTGAAAAGGCGGTGATTTCCGACGGCGTAACAAGCATCGGCAATTGTGCATTTTACGAGTGCTACAAGCTTGCAAGCGTTGAAATTGCAGACAGCGTAACAAGCATCGGCAATTATGCATTTTTATGGTGCGATAGTTTGCCGGAGGTTACAATTCCGAACAGCGTGACGCATATCGGCGAACGTGCGTTCTCCAACTGCATCGCCTTAACAGGCATAACAATCCCCGGCAGTGTAACAGACATCGGCGATTATGCGTTTTACGATTGCGACGCTATAACAGCAATAACGCTCTCCGAGGGCGTAAAAAACATCGGCGATAGTGCGTTTGGCAGTTGCGGCAGCGTAACGGACATAACAATACCCGACAGTGTGACACATATCGGAGATTGGGCGTTTCAATATTGTTATGCCTTAACAAACATATCGCTGCCGGACA
>CAKSPN010000143.1 GCA_934481375.1 uncultured Clostridia bacterium | reverse complement strand
CCATACCTCAGATTTAATCTCTGCGGATACTATTTTACCACGAAACAAAGCATTTTTCAAGTTATAT
Source organism: uncultured Clostridia bacterium (assembly GCA_934481375.1). Taxonomy (GTDB): domain Bacteria; phylum Bacillota; class Clostridia; order UBA1381; family UBA1381; genus UBA4716. The sequence goes on along the minus strand of CAKSPN010000143.1, from coordinate 4,923 downwards.
TTGCCGACTCTGATATTTTTATTGAATATATCACCCTCTTTGTTTTGATTTTTTTGTGCAAAGAGAAAGCAATCGTTTCCGATTGCTTTCTCCTTACTCATTTATTGTTTTGGATAAATCTTTGCAATATTGCCGCAATTTCGGCTCTTGTTGCATTATCCTGCGGATTTAGCGTCGTATCCGACTTACCTTTCATCAATCCGATTCCTGCCGCATACTGCATGGCGGTGACTGCATACTCGGATATATCCCCAAAATCGGCATATGAAAGAATGTTTGCACTCTCGCCGACAGAGATATTGTATCCCTTGTATTTTGCATATCTGTGCATAATCGCCGCAATCTGCTCACGTGTGATATTATCGTCGGGTGCAAATTCATTCTCCGACACACCGTTTACAATTCCGTTTTGCTGTGCCCACATAACCGCATTTGCATAGTAAGCATTCACATCAACATCAGTAAATGTGACGCCTTTTTCCGTTTCGGGTTCTCCCTCACTGCGGTAAAGAATTGTTACAAGCATTGCTCTTGTAAGAGCATCGTTCGGGGCAAATCTGTCGTCCGATACGCCGTTCATAAGCTTATTTTCAAACGCATATTTAACGTTTTTATAGAACCAGTCATTTTCGGAAACATCTGTAAACGGATTTTTCCAACCGGTATTTTCATCTTCAATCCACTTTGAGTAAAGCGTAAAGCTCTTTTTAACTGCGGTATTGAAATTATACGGCTCCGATAATTGCTTATCCGTATACCAACCGCCGAAAGTATATCCCGTTTTTACGGGAGCTTGCGGCTCGTCGGCTTTAAGTCCCGACTTTATTTTTTGGCTTTGCACGGCACTTCCGCCGTTTGTATTAAACGAAACCGTATAAGTCGGCGTACTGCCGCCGCCCGATGCGCCCGAGCTTTTTTTCGTAAGCCCCGCAATCGCATCCGAAACAGCCGTTGCGGCATTGTCTATATCGCTTTGCGTAATGCCTTCCGCCGTCATTACCTGCTCCGCACCTTTAATCGCCTCTTGCAGTTTGTTCCAGCTGCTGTCCGTATAGCCTGTATTTTCTATCTGTTCAGCTTCTGCCAATATCTCCTCCAATGCGGAATAAATCAGCGCCTTATCAGCAGTTTCGATAACAACGCCGTCATACAGGAACTCGTTTCCGCCAAGTGCAAAACCTGCACGCACAAGTGTCTGACCGTTTGATACGGCTGTTATTTTTGTTCCGTCAAGTTCTGCCGCCGTACCGCCCGTCACCTCAAGCAAAGTGCCCGACATTTCCGTAACGTCAACGCTTTCGCCGCCGCTTGTCGTTCCCATAACTCTAAGCATTGCGCTTTCGCCCTCGCCCAGTTCAAGCTTACCCTCGGTAATTGCTTTATCACCGCTCAAAATGCTTATTGAGGTTATTTCGGAAATGTTTTTGTTTGTCAAATCCAATCTTTTAACCGTTTCGTTTCCGCAAGCGTCTTTTGCGATTATTTCAAGATTGATTTTCGCAAGATTTTTTAATTCGCCTATCGGAAGTGTGCATTTCATCATTCCCTCCGCAAAAATGTTGCTTTCCTGCGGTAAAACGGTAATTCCGTTAATTTTAAACGAGTATTCGGCGTCCTTATCGGCTGTTGCCGTCACGGTTATGCTGTCACTGTCAAAGTACCCTCCGCTTGTCGGAGAAGCAAGCATAATCACGGGCGGTGTTGTATCGACGCTGATTATTTTCTGAACAATCGCATGATCGCCGTCCCCGTCCTGTGCATAAAACTCCAGTGTATACTCCCCGTCGGCAAGCGTGACATTTTGCGAAAGTTCCGAAGCCTTATCGGAGAAATTATACCATTCACCGTTCTTTGTTCCCGAATTGATATATAATTCGCCGCTTACAGGCACATCGGAGCTTATTCTGACAGTGCCTTTGTCATAACCGATATTAACGGTGGGCGGTGTTGACTGCCTGAGCACTGCGCCCGAAGATGTCTTGTATGCACTGCAATGATAAATCTCATTACCGTCCGCATCTTTTACAATGTTGCACAGCCTTACCTTTGCGCTGTATTCCCTTCCCGGCGTATATCCCACGGTTACGGTTTCTCCCGTCGGCTCGCCGTTTTCGTTCATAACGGGCATATCATAACGTCCGCCGACTGTGATTTCCTCGCCCTTTGCAAAATACAATCCCGTATCGGCAAGTCTGCCGTCCTCGTACACCTCGACCATATACCCGTCAAAGTTTTCTTCAGCTGTAGCGACGTTAATTTTCAGCTTATCATCACCGCAGTTATCAATCGTGATACTGTCAGGCGCATCGGGAGCATTACTGTTTGTAATTGCAACTTTACCGACATTGTAGCTGTCAAAGCATACATTTTCATCGCTGAGCGTGATTTTTACGCTGTACTCTCCGCTTGCCAGCTCTGACGGGATATTAATATCTGCGCTTTTTGCTTTTGCGGATATTTCCGTTTCATTTAAAACAATATCATTCTCATCTGTGCCGTCGGACACGGATACAATAATTTTTGCGCTGTCGCTTATATTTTCTCCGTCCCAGTTGACCGCCATAACATTTCCGTTAACCTGTGCGCCGTATGAAGTTAATGTGCTTGACGGATTTACCTTTACGGCGCTTATATCATAAGCGTTATTGTCGGAAAACTCTATCAGCATATCATTTGCTGTGTCGGATTTCGGTACTGCTATATACACTGCATTGCCCGAAACATTCACATTTGCGCTTTCAAGAGCCTGCTTTTTCTGTCCGTCAGACGCATTACGTCCCGGATTTGCATAATACCGTAATTCATATGCGGTATTGCCGTGCTTTACGGACATATGGTTTTTAATGTCCTCCGCCGAGATTTCGGAGCCGTCGGCACGGCTTATTGAAAGTATGTAGTCGGAGGCGTCCCCGAATTTTACAAGATGTCTTGTTCTTTCGCCGTTTGTGAGTATTTCCGTAGCGGCATTTTGCGCACCGAAAAGCCGTATTGAGGATTGGCTCACCCTTGCGTCAAAATCTGCCGCAACCGTACTTCCTGCGCTGTAGGAAAGATTTCCCCCGACAGACGCAAACTGCGTTTCGCCCGTGGCGAAATCTTTTCCGACCATAACAGGCTTTAACATATCGTTGTACAGCATTTTTGTTCTGCGCACGCCTGCGTCGTCGGACAGCGACAGAGTTTCAAAATTTTGATTTCCGCTCGGATTGCCGTGCGTAAACTCTATACTTCCGCCCCAATAATATGTAAATCCGACTCTTATAAGGCTCAGCATTTCAACAGAACCCCACACCTTTTCACTGCCGCCGCCAAGTTCCGCCGAGGCAAGTTCCATACCTCCGATAATCGGGATATACTCAGGGAGCCCTATTGCGACATTGAGAACAAACCGAACAAAATCAGCCGTCCCCTTGCCTGCCGCCGCCGTTATTGTAAATCTGCCTTTCATAATCTGCGCAAAGTTTACGCCTGCGGATAAATTCAGATTAAAGTTCGGATACCATCCGACAGCTATCTCTCCGCCCTCAACAAACTTTGCATTTTTAAGCATTTTAAGGCTCAGGCTGTCAAAAGATACTTTCAAAGAACGCAGTGAAAGCTCCAGATCGGCATTTCCCGTCAGTATTTTTGTTATATCAAATTCAGCGTGCAGTAACAGTGTAAGCGGCGGAATACCGTCTTTGCCGTAAATGGTATCGTACAGATTATCAAATCCGCCGCCTCCGCCCGTTACCCATACTACGCCGAGTCCGTCAACGTTAATTCCCGGCTCAAAACCGCCGATTGTGAAATACAGCTTATCGGGAACGGGCGCCCCCGACGGCGATGATTTTACGACAAATGACAAAGCCATTGATATTGTTGCCGTTTCCACCTGTGCGTCCACTCCCACATTATATCCGTTTATAGTGTTGACGCTTAAATCACCCTCGATTTTATTCGGTAAAAACTTTACAATCTGCGGCATTGCAATGTGCGCGTCCATATTGATACCGATATATCCCGGGTCTTTGCCGCCGTAAAGTATGTCGTGTATAGACGCACCGGCTTCGATACGGCTTGCTTCGTTGTTGGTAGGAGGAACGTCCTTTTCCTTTGTCTGCGATTTGAACATTCCCTCGTCCTCGTCAAAGGTAAGCCCGAAAGTATAGCCGTCGTCAAGGTCGGCGTGTTCCGTTTCAACAAGCTCCGTAGTCCATCTTGCGCCTGCGGCGGTATTCTGCCTTACAGCCGCCGCACCGCCCGGCGTCATAAACCCGAGATCAAGACTTCCGCCGAACGATATTATGTCCGAGGTTGTATCGTCGCTGTTTTGGATTTTGCCGAGAACACCGTACTTCATATCAATCAGAAATCCGCCGACCGTTGTTAAAACATCAAAGGCATTATCCCACTTAAGCTCGATAAAATCCTGATTATTGACAAGCTCGCCGTTCTTTACGACTTCTCCGTCCTCATCGTATTCCGGGATAATGTACTCCGTTCCGCCGTTTAGACGGAATGCCGCAGCGCCGTTCCGCACGGTAGTATTGGCGCCGACAGTTGTAATTTTACCGTCCATAAGAACTTCCACAGCGCCGTTTTCCTTTTCCTCTAAAGTAAGATCGTCGCCGTGATAATTCAGAATATAATTAATATTTACGTCCTTGTCTTTGCCGAGCAGGCGGTAAAACTTTTTGTTTGTCCTGTCACGGCTTATCTCGCCTCGGAAAGCGAGAAGCAATTTATCCTCTTTGATATTTGCTTTTTGGAACTCGCTCTCGTTTTGATAAGGAACAACAATATATTTGTTATTCGTATCTCGCTGAACGGTAACGATACCGTAGTACGAATTTGAATACTTTATATCGCTCGATACCTGAACAACCATAGCGTCCGACGTGAAATCATCGGGAACGCCCTCGAGCGCCGGCTCGTTTGTAC
>CAKSPN010000142.1 GCA_934481375.1 uncultured Clostridia bacterium | reverse complement strand
GGATAATATCTGTCAGGAGATGAAAGTATGATAAGAGTAATGATTTGTGACGATTTAAAGGACATACGCGACTTTTTCACGGAGCTTATAAATTCTCAACCCGATATGGAAGCGGTATGCAGCGCTTCTTGTGAAAAGGAAAGCGTTGAGAGAGCGGAGGAATATAAGCCGGACATAATTCTTATGGATATTCAGATGGACGAATATAATTCCGGTATAAGAGCGGCGGAAAAGATCAATGAAATTCTGCCGAAAACAAAGATTATAATGCTTACCATTCATACAAGCGACGAGCTGATTATCGAGGCGTATCTTGCCGGCGTGGTGGATTATCTTGAAAAAACGTCGCCGCCGGAGGATATATGCGAAACCGTAAGAAAAGTATATTCGCAGACGGAATTTCTCGGAAAAATAATAACCGATGCGGTAAGAAAGAAAATGCAGCATATAAAACGGCAGGAAACGAGCCTTTTGTACATAATAAACCGCTTTTCCAAACTTACTCCGATGGAAAACGATATATTAAAGCTTTTGTATCAGAAAAACACACGCAAGGAAATTGCAAAAAAGAAGTTTATGTCCGAAGATACGGTAAAAACGCATATAAGACATATTCTCCGAAAGCTCGGCTGTACTTCAACGTCGGAAATGCTTGTTCTTTTGGAACAGCTCGGCATAACAAATTACTTTAAATAAACGGTATAACAGGCGGAAACTCCGCCTGTTATGTTGTTTATAAGGCTTTTACATCAAAAAGGGTTATAAAAAATCCCCCTTGTCAATAAGAGCGGGTATGTTATAATTAAGATAGTAAAACGGAAACAGTACGGACAGGAGGAAAAGGATGAAGTTAAAAGGATTGGCCGCAATAATCATTGCGGCAGCGGCTGCTGCCACAACAGCGGCATATGCCGCCGATTATACCGCAAATGAAAGGGGTATCGTTGATTTCAGCGAAACCGTAGATGTTTCACAGCTTGATTTGAGCGAGGGCTATGACAAATATATGTCATATAAAGTGGTTGACGCAAACGGAGGTCTGCAGGGTTTCGGTCAGATTAATCTCGACAGTACGGGCAGAGTGGCGTTCAGTGTAAGAATTAAGGGCGCAACGGGAGAATATAAGATTATTCTTTCAAATATCAAGCTCGGACAGAGAACATATACGGTTGATTACGTAAACAATTGCTATGTTGAATTTAACGATATACGAAATTCGGGAAATGCGGACGAGATGAAAACCTTTATTACGGAAAGCGGAAGCGTGTTCGGATTTGACACATATGTGTTCGGGCTTCTCTCGGACGGCGAGCAAAATACAATTGTAAATAAGTTTTTGCAGGCGCCCGTTATGAACTCAAACGACGACCTCAAGAGTTTTGCCGCAAGTACGGACGTTTTAAGCGTACTCTTTAAAACAGCGTCGGCAGATACGATAGACGAATACATAAAAACAAGTACGGGAAATCATACGTGCATATTTGACGAAGCGATAGCAAAGGTGTATATCGAAAAGCTTACGGAGACAAACCGCAAAGCAATTGCCGAGTCGCTCCGTGGAAAGAATGCGGATAATGCGCTTAAATCAGAGTTTGAATTCAGCGTTTTAAAGGGCCGTATTTCGCAGATAACATACTTTGCAGATATGGACGAAATAATAAGCGACAGCAATAATATATGGGGATTTGCAAGAGCCGACCTCAATAAGTATGCTCAGTCCGACAAAGCAGAAGTGCAAAAGCAGATGCAAAGCGCAATAAACAGCGTGTCGGATATGGCGTCGTACAGAAGCAGATTTACCGCAATCGTAAACGATAATTATAAAGGCGATACGCAAAATCCGTCCGGCTCGCAGACGATTATAACAGGTTCGGGCACGGTTAAAAAGAGCTTCAGCATCAACATACCCGACAAGCCGCAGGACGATAACCAAAACGGTGAAACAACAAGACCGCAGACGGGTGCATTTACCGATATGGCAGGCTATGAATGGGCAAGTGCGGCGGTAAAGAGCCTTGTAGATAACTTTATAGTAAACGGAACAACGGATACCACATACGAGCCGTCACGTCCGATAAAGCGTGAGGAGTTTGTGAAAATGATAACCGCCGGTTTAAGACTTACGGGTGCGGAGGCAAACGTAACAATGGCAGACGTTAATGAAAGCGACTGGTTCTACAGTGTAATCGGTGCGGCGGAGCGAGCAAACCTGATAACGGGTGATGATAACGGAAACTTCGGCGCAGGACAGTACATAACACGCCAGGATGCGGCGGTTATTGCGTCACGTGCGGCAAAATACAAGGGCGTATCGTTGGTTTCCGAAAAGGATATAACCTTTACGGACGAGGCGGATATGGCGTCATATGCAAAGAATGAGATTTACAAGCTTGCAAGAGCGGGCGTTATAAACGGTATGGACGACGGAAACTTTGCGCCGAGAAACAATATAACAAGAGCGGAAGCCGCAAAATTATTGTACGGCTTGTTCACCGTTATTGACGTATTGGTATGGTAATTTCGCAGGAAGGGGTTAAAAGAGTGAAAAGGAACAGATTTATTGCAGGATTGCTTTCCTTATGTATGCTTCTTACTACAGGCTACTATGCTTTTGCAGAGGAAACGGAACCGGTAGACACATCAAACAATAATGTAACGGAGGCGGAAATTTTATCCGCAGTCGGGGTAATGGACATACCCGATACGGCAAAGAACTGGGACGAGATACAGATTACGAACGGTGATTTTATCATATGGGCGTTTAATCTGAGCGATTTTGCCGAAGTTGCCGCAGGGTATACGATCGGCACAAGCGAACTGGCGCAGACGGGTGAGGCGTGCTTCGGTCAGTATGCATATGCCGAGCAGAACGGCTGGTTCCCCGATAAAAAAGAAGAATTTAAGTCGGGAAACGAGCTTTCGGCAGAGTTTGCGGCAATCGTTCTCGAGGGCGTTCTGGGATACCGCCGTTTGTATGCGGCAGGCATAACGAGCGAAAGCGAGAGAATACACAGCGAAGTACTTTCGGGAGTAAAGACAGATAACGGGCTCGTTAATATGAACGGCGCAATAAAGATGATTTACAATGCCACCGACATAGACGTTCCCGAACTGACCCAAGCGTCGGACTCGGCGTTCTATTATGAAGTACATGACGGAGTAAACGTGCTTGTAAAGAACAAGAAGATATACAAAATAAAGGGCAGAGTAAACGCAACCGAGCTTGCATCGCTTGCAGGCGCAAGAGCTGGCGAGAACAGAATTGTCATAAACGATTTGGAGTTCGTTTCGGAAAACAAAGCGTTTAACAGCTTTATAGGCCAGTACATAAAAGGTTATGCATATGTTGACGGTGCGGATATGAAGGCACTGTACCTTATGCGTGACAAGAACACCGATGAAATCGTTATCGACGGCGATAAGCTTGACAGCTTCAAAAGCGGAACGATAACATATTATGATGAGAATGATAAAAAGCAGTCGCAGAAGGTAGACAATCCTACCGTAATCTATAACGGCAAGGAACTTAAAGCGGGCGAGTATAACGATAAGCTGTTTGACATATGCGACGGTACACTGACGCTCATTATGCATAACGGAAAATGCAATACCGTTATCGTAACGGACTATAAAAATATTGTTGTAGGCTCGGTTAATTCCGATCAGTACACAATATACGATATGTTTGACGCAGAGTCGACGCTTAAGATTAACACAGAGGAGAACAGTTTTGCGTCGATAAAAAACACATCGGGAAACAGCGTTGCTTTTGAAAAGCTCAAAAAAGGCGATGTAATCACATATATCGCAAGCCTTGACGGCGAGTATGTCGATGCGGTTGTCGGCGGAAGCAGCGGTACGGGCGCAATAAAGAGAGTTGACACAGACGGCTCGGGCAGATACAAATATATTACCGTGGGCGATAAGCAGTACAGCGTTTCAAAGGAAATGCGCGACTCGGATATGACGGTTACCGTCTCCAAGGACTACACGTATTATGTAAACTACAGAGGCTATTTCGTAGGCGTTAAAACTCCCGACAGGCTTGACAGTGATATGGGATATATGCTCAACGCATGGCTTGAAAAGGGAACAGACATCGGACACATCAAGGTTGTTCCGGCTGATGCGGTAGAGATTGATCAGGCAGTTACATTAAAATGTGCCGATAAGGTTAAAATTGACGGCAAGAGCTATAAGAACAGCAATATAATGGAGGGACTTGACAAGTTCAGCACAACGCACGAATACCCGATTGCATACGAATTGAACAAAGCGGGCGAGCTGACATCAATCGATACGCCGTACTATGATTCCTCAAAGGAAGAAAAGAATACGCTTACCAAGCGGTACTCGATGGAAGCTGAAAAGCTCGGCATTAAAGGTATGTCATCATGGGGTTACAGAAATCTGATAGGCGGAAAATACTATCTCAGCTATGACGGCTTGTGCATAATGAAACCCACGGGCAAGGAAATGTTCCTTACCGAAAGAATGAGAAACGACTCAAAGCAGAGCCTTGACTTGTATACATTCGGCAGCGAATCTCCGCTGGCATATTTCGCAGTTGTAAATGACGACAGCGAAGCGACAAACGATTATGAGCAGTCGCTGGGTATTATAGACGAGAAATATACCGATGTAAATGATGACGGCGAGATTATCTCAAAGGTTAAAATGATTGTATCCTCAAAGGAAAAAGAATATGAAATAGAACAGGGCAAAGAAGATATTCTGGAAAAGATAGATGAGGGCGACTTTGTAAGATTTAAGATAAACGCAAAGAGCAATATTACCGATTTCAGCTGCGTACTCGACTATTCAAATATGTCATCGTCTATGGGATATATGAGTTCGTCATGGCAGGACGGCGGAGCGTTCAGAGTTGCGGTCGGAAAAGCGTATGACTGCATCAGGGACGCATGCTGTACAACGGCGAATAACGAGGTCCTTGGTTTTTACTCGGACGAAAACGACAAGGTGGGAAGTCTTGAAACG
>CAKSPN010000141.1 GCA_934481375.1 uncultured Clostridia bacterium | reverse complement strand
GTCGGCGACTGATAGCATATTTCAGACCACTTGCAGACTCCCCGTCCGTAAACCTCACAGCCTGTATCCGTCCATGTTTCGCCCGCATCACGTGAAACCTGTACGGTACGTTTTCCGTTTTCCGTAACAACGTCCTCAACAATCGCTATAAGCGTGTTTTCGTCCGCCGCATATGAGCCGTAAACATATCCTGCGTAATGACCGCTCATCTTCCATATATGCTTCCATGTATCTCCGCCGTCCGTTGTGAGCGCACCGTGGAAATCCTGCGAGCCGTAGTAGAAAATATCGGGATTATATACATTGAATATTGTGCGCTGGTCGACGAACACCTCTCCGCCACCGTTATAATCCCATTCATACTCTCTGCCGCCGTTGTATGATGAAGCTATCCAGTCGCCGCCTATGCTCCACAGCTTATCGTCAGTGAGATTGCTCCATACAAACACCGGGTGCCGGTTATTTACCTTGAAAAAATCCTTGTCTTCATTATATGACGACTCAATCCATGTTCTTCCGCCGTCCCTTGAATAATACTTTACGTTTCTGTAGTTCGAGCCGTCAAACGAGCCTACAACCATATGCTGTGGATTTATCGGACTTACCTTTAAGTTTCTCACAAGCTTATCGGTATTTTGTAAATCCTTGCTTTTAGGAAAGCTTGCGCTGTCGATTTTCGTAAAGCTTTGCCCTGCGTCGGTTGAAACGTACAGTCCGTCATTCATTGTTATCCATACGTAATCCTCATACCCCTGCGTATTTACTGTGTCAACACCCAGGCATATTCCGCCGTTCATAACCGTTGTAAATGTATGTCCGCCGTCGGTGCTTCTGTGAAATCCGTCAAGGTTTCCGACATACACCGTACCGTCCTTCGGATTTACTTTCACAACACCGTCCGACATATCGCTGTTTACCACCGACCACGTTTCACCGCCGTCGGTTGTTTTCCATAACCCCTTTTGGTCTGTATCCGATACTTTTACGTCCGCCTCATCAATCGGCGCACCTCCCGTAAGCTGTAATCTCCACAGCCTTGACCAGTACGCCACCGCCGAACCACCTATATCCTCCGAATAGCTTGTGCGGTCGTAGCAGAGCGACTCACGCAAGTCGAACGTTGTTGCAGAGCCGGGCTGGCTCAAAGTCTGCCGCCAGCTGAAGCCTGCGTTATCCGATAAATACACTCCCGCTTTATCGTTTATCGTATTTTGTGACGAGCCTGCCGCAAGGACTCTGTTCTTATTCATCGGGTCAATCGCTATCGCCGTTGCTCCTCCCGAATAAAATCCCCTTACGCAGTCCTCCCACGTTTTACCGCCGTCCGTTGAGCGGTTTATTCCGCCCGTATCGTTGCCGCACAGGAGCAGGCTGTCGTCCTCCGAAACAGCAAGGCTCATTATCCGCTGACCACCCTCACCGCCCGTTATGCCGTCCGCTTTCATTTCCGCTGTGCGCATATTTATTGCTTTCCACTCGTTTCCTGCTTGGTTTTTGGTATCTATATTATTGCCTACGGTAATCTTTTCAGCGCCCGTAAGCGGTACCATTACGCCGTCATTGCTCCACACAAACGCCTTGCACGTAACCGCCTCAGACGGAATAACGTTTTCAAGCAATGCGGCGGAGTTTTTGTTTGAATTGTCCTCCGTGCTTATTGCACTTACAAGCTTTCCGCCTATATCGTACATTGCGAGTATCAGGCGGTAATTTATTCCGCCCGTATACAATCCGAAATAATCCGTAACCTGTGCCTCCGCCTCGGCTATACTGCGGTTTTGCATTAATGAAAGATTTACGCTGAGCCGCTCCGGCGTATATATTGCCGATACAACGCTGTCGTTTATAAGATTTCCGCCTAAGTTTACACTCAGCTTATAATCGGAGATTTTCCCGTCAAACGAAAATTTATGTACATAGCTTCCGTCCGGCTTTACCGCCGTCTGTCCGATATAGCCTATGGTTCCGCCGCTGTCCGCAAGCTTTATGCTTATAAAGCTTCCCGAAAGCGCCGCTGAAACACTGCCGCTTATTTCAACTCCGCCCGTGCCGTCATACACCGCATTGGGTATGTCAATCGCATTCACCGGAAATACCGCCGAATTCTGCATAAGCAAAGTAAGCGCTATAAGACTTGCGGCAAATTTTGTGAATTTCATCTTCTCACTCCCCAATCTCTTTCTGTAATAAATTATAACTCACATATCTCCAAATGTGAACTCCTGTTTTTTGTAGACATTTTATATTACCACTCTTTTTCGGTTGACACATTTTGTTGTTTGTGCTATGATTAAAATACAGGAGGGAGATTATTATGCTGTTCTCGGCATTGCTGATTTTGGTTATAACGCTTGTTTTTGTTCTTGCAAACCGCAAAAACAAGCTCTATTATATGTTCGGTATATATTTTATAAGTATATCGTTTCTGATTTTCACAAGCTCGCTGTACATATCGAAAATGGGCAATTATCCCTATACCTTTGCGATTGACTACAACATATTTCTGTTTTTATCCAAAATCCGAATACCGTTTATGACTATATACAGAATGTATCTTATATCGCTCGCTATGTTTATGATAGCGCCGATACTTTTTTACAAGTTCCTGTCGGGCTCGTATTCAAATAAATTTCTGTTTTTAACCGTTGCGGTTGTTCTTCCATTTATATTTTTGAACGACCCGGAAATATCATGGAACCTGTATATTTTCCAAAATACTCTCAGCGACGGCTCGCTCGATATGTTAAACGGATTTATATTTGCACGCAGAATATACAATGACGCAACAATGACGCTTTGCCTTCTCTTGCCCGTTGTACTGCTTGTGCGGTACTTTTTCCAGAGCAAGCTGAAAATAAACAAGCAAAATGCGTTGCTTTTTTGTATATGCATAGTGCTTGTGGATTTTCTCATATACAATCTGCTTTTAAAGGGGTACTTCAATTCGATAAACATAAACAATCTCGATCTTACAAACTTCCCCAAAAGCGAGCTGATATACAAAAACTCAATTCTGACAATCATTCTGTCGCTCGTGATAGTGCTTACGATTGCGGCGCTTATAGCGATTTACAAGCCGTTCAGCAATCTTGCAATAGTTAAAAAGTCTATGCTTATGCGCACCACACGCTCGCTCAACAAAAGCCTTAACACGCTTTTGCATACATACAAAAATGCATTTTTAGGCATCAACAAGCTCGGCGATATGTCCGTTTCATATATGGACGCAAACAATCCCGAAAAGGCACGCGAAACGCTTTCCGTACTTATGGGTATTGCCGAAAATCAGCTTTCGGGAATACAAAAATCGCTTTTATTGCTGCGTGAGCCGTCCATAACAATAAACGTGCTTGATATAGTCAGCTGTATCACATCTGCGGCGGAGGCTTTAAAATTTGACAGCAAAATACGATTTCAGCTGACAAACGAATCATCATCAAACCTCGTTCTGGGCGATGCGGACACTTTAAGGGAGGTTTTCGTAAATCTTCTCCAAAACGCCGTACAGGCAATAGACAAAAAAGGCGGCGAGGGAAAAATAGATATAATTCTTATGTCGGAAAACAATTATCTTATTATCGACTGCAAGGACAACGGCATCGGAATACCGAAAAAGAATTTGGGCAGTATATTTGTTCCGTTCTACACAACGAAATCCGTAACGGAAAACAGCGGTCTGGGACTTACGTACATCGAAAAAGTAGTTAAGGCGCACAACGGCAGCATAGAGGTAAGCAGTACCGAAAACGTGGGAACTACTTTCCGTATAGTTCTTCCGATGATTAAAAGAGAAAGAGGTATGGTCTGAAATGAAAAAAATACGCTGGGCAATTTGTGATGACGCAGATTTCTTCTGTTACATTTACAAAACCAAACTTGAAAACGTTGAAAATCTCGAATTTGCCGGCTGCTGTATGCGGGCGGCAGACGCTCCGGCTATGGTAAAGGAGCATATGCCCGACGTTTTGCTTTTGGACATACAGATAGAAACCGTAACGGCAGGCATAGACGTTATCCCCGCTCTTAAATCGGCGGCGCCCAATATGAAAATAATAATGCTCACAAGCTACGACGACGAAAACTATATTTACAAAGCATTTGCAAACGGTGCGGACAGTTACCTCCTAAAGGACGCCTCCTCTGTGGATCTGATTGTTTCAACGATTGTAACGGCATATGAAAACAAAGCCACCGTTCCGCCCAAAATTGCGCAGATAATCGCAAAAAAGGCGCACACGGTGGAGTCGAGTATGAAATCGCTTTTGTATGTGTTTGAGATTATGTCCACTCTTTCAAAAAGCGAATACGAAATCTTAAAAGCGCTGTATAACGGCGACTCCTATAAGGATATATCATCAAAACGCTTTGTTACGGAATCAACCGTAAGAAACCACGTGACACGCATTTTAAAGAAGTTTAATTCCCCGTCAATGAAAAAGCTGATTGCGGATTTAAAGGAAATAGGGATTTTCAATTATCTTCCGTAATATCATTGCAGAACAGCCGAAATTCCTCGGCTGTTCTGCTTTTTACTGCGCAAAATTGCGTGCGGACTTGACGTTTTATCGATTTTGGTATACAATATGTATGTTATACCATATTTGAGGTGATAAAAAATGGCTAAAAAAAGAAAAAAAGGCGGCACAATTCTTCTTATAATTGCCGTCATTGTAATTGCGGGAGCAATATATTCGGGACTTACCGTAAGCGAGATAAACGGCGTAAAGCTTAAAGAAAGTATTTCGGTTACGGTCGCTTCGGGCGACGGCTCTGCCGCCGTTGCGGCAAAGCTTAAAAAAAGCGGTGCGATAAAGCACCCGATGATATTCCGTCTGAAATCACGCACGGGCGGATATGACGGACGTTTTCTCCCCGGCGACGCCGTTGTTGAAAACGGAATGAGCTATGACGATATTTTAAATCTTATGGTTTCCGGCGGACGTGATGAAAAGAAAATCACTATTCCCGAAGGATACACCGTTAAGCAGATAAAGGAAAAGCTCGTAAG
>CAKSPN010000140.1 GCA_934481375.1 uncultured Clostridia bacterium | reverse complement strand
AATCCCGAATCACCCGTTGTAAACAAGGCGGCGGCAGATTCGTTTGAAGAAAAAATGTTCCATATTATCCGTGCGTTTCACGTTGTCGGCAGATGTACCGACTGCGGCGAATGTTCGAGAGTATGTCCCCAGCATATTCCTCTGCACCTTTTGAACCGTAAGTTTATAAAGGATATAGATGAGCTTTACGGGGAATATCAGGCAGGCGCCGAGGTCGGCAGCCGTGCCCCGATTGTGGACTACAAAGAGGACGACGCAGAGCCGAGCGAGGCTGTAGAAAGAGGTGACGCTGATGCATAAAATATCACTTGATAAACTGGATACGCTTTTTTCCGAAATCGCACAGCGCCAAAGCCTTTATCTGCCTGTCGATACAAAAGCCGGAGCGAAGTTTGAAAAGTGGGCGGAGGGTACAAAGCTTTCCGACGCTTTAAATACGGTAAGAAGCGCAAAAGACTTCTTCTTTCCGCAGACCGAAAACCTTATGGATTTTAAGGTAGAGGGTAAAAATATCGAAATAATAGATACACGCAGTGAGCATGAGGATTTTGTCATATTCGGCGTGCGTGCGTGCGATGTAAAAAGCTTTGAAGTGCTTGATCGGGTTTTCCTTGCGGAGCCTGTCGATACATATTATAAAAACCGCCGTGACCATGCCACAATCGTTTCGGTTGCCTGTACAAAACCGGCGGAAACCTGTTTTTGCCATACGTTCGGTATAGACGCCTCGGAGCCGGAGGGCGATGTGGTTTGCTATAAAACGGACGATGCGCTCTACCTTGACGCAAAAACCGAAAAGGGCGAAAAGCTCCTTGCAGAGCTTAACCTTGAAGCTTCGGACAATACGGCTGTTGAGGAACAGAAAAAGACCATATGCGAGCGTTTGGGAAAACTTCCGCTCGCAGAGCTTAGTGCAGACGCTTTCGGCAAGGATAAGACGAGCGAATTTTTCGATGCGCCCGAATGGAAGGAATTATCCCAAACATGTCTTGGCTGCGGAACATGTACGTTCGTATGCCCGACTTGTCAGTGCTATGATATACGTGATTTCGATACGGGACACGGCGTAAAGCGTTTCCGTTGCTGGGATTCGTGTATGTATTCGGACTTCACAAAGATGTCGGCAGGTCAGCCGAGACTGACTCAGCTTGAACGTTTCCGTCAGAGATTTATGCACAAGCTTGTGTATTATCCCACAAATAACGACGGTATGTTCTCCTGCGTAGGCTGCGGCAGATGTCTTGCGAAATGTCCGATACAGATGAACATTGTAAAAGTAATGAAAAAACTGGGAGGTAAGAAAAATGCTTGATATGAAAGAACCTCTTATCCCCGTTGTGGGCGTGGTTACCGATATAAGAATTGATACCCCTGACGTAAAAACTTTCCGTGTCGTAACGCCGGACGGCAAAAAAGCGTTTTCGCATATGCCGGGACAGTGCGCAATGCTGTCCATACCTGGCGTCGGCGAGGCGATGTTTTCCATAACGTCCTCTCCCACAAATACGGAATTTATGGAGTTTTCCATTAAAAAATGCGGCTGTGTTACAGATTGGCTCCATTCAATGGAGGTAGGTCAGCAGATAACCATACGCGGACCTTACGGAAACGCATTCCCCGTTGATACGGAGTTTGCCGGACACGATATGCTGTTTATTGCCGGCGGTATCGGACTTGCGCCCTTGCGCTCGGTTATAAATTACTGCCGTCATTACCGTGACAGATACGGTAAAATAGATATAGTATACGGTTCAAGAAGTATGCAGGATCTGGTGGATTACAAGGAAATAATCGACGAATGGTCAAACGATACGGGCGTGAACGTTTACCTCACGATTGACCGTGAACAGCCCGAATGGGACGGTCATGTCGGATTTGTTCCGAACTATGTAAAAGAGCTCGGATTTTCAACCGATAAAACGGCAATTCTGTGCGGACCGCCTATTATGATAAAATTCACGCTTGCCGGATTGCAGAAGCTCGGCTTTGACAAAACGCAGGTTTACACCACAATGGAACTTCGCATGAAATGCGGAATAGGCAAGTGCGGAAGATGTAACATAGGCTCAAAATACGTCTGCAAGGACGGTCCCGTGTTCCGCTGTGACGAAATAGACGAATTGCCTGATGAATATTAATTTTGTCGGTTCTGAAAGGAGTTAATAATATGGAAAATATGGTAAATGTATATCTGTTCGGCAAGCAGTACAGCGTTCCCGAAAGCCTGACCATTATGCGTGCTATGGAGTATGCGGGTTATCAGCTTGTGCGTGGCTGCGGCTGCCGTAACGGTTTCTGCGGTGCTTGTGCCACAATTTACCGCATAAAGGGCGAGAAAGAGCTTAAAACCTGCCTTGCCTGCCAGACAAAGGTTGAAAACAATATGTATGTGGCAACACTGCCGTTCTTCCCGCTTGTAAAGGAAGTTTACGACATTGAAAAGATAAAGCCGACAGAGCAGATAATGATGCAGCTTTATCCTGAAATTTATGCCTGTGTCGGCTGTAACGCCTGTACGAAAAGCTGTACGCAGGGACTTAACGTTATGCAGTATATCGCATATGCGCAGAGAGGCGAATTTGATAAGTGCGCCGAGGAATCCTTTGACTGCGTAATGTGCGGAGTCTGCTCGTCAAGATGTCCTGCCGGAATTTCACATCCGCAGGTTGCAATGCTTGCACGCAGACTTAACGGAAAATATCTTGCGCCCAAATCGGAGCATCTCGAAAACCGTGTAAAGGAAATCAAAGACGGTACGTTCACGGAACTTATCGAGGCGCTTATGGGCAAGCCCGTAGAGGAACTGCAGGAATTGTACAATAACAGAGATATTGAGAAATAAGAGATTTAAGTCTTGAATTTTGTGCCGCACGGCACGGAAAGGAAGAAAAAATATGTATTCATCTGAATTTCAGGAATCATTAAAGGCAGTTGAGGCTGCACGAGAGGCGAATATTGCATATGAGCCTGCCCGTATGACGGCAAAAGAAAAGGACGATCTTCTTGCGGCATACCACCCCGATTATAAAAAGGACGAATTTTCCGAGTTGAAAATCGGACCGAACAAGGGAGAGAAAGTTCCGCACGAGCTTCGTGAAATGCTTGAAGCACACAGCAGAATAACCTCCGATGAGGTTGACCTTACAAACGTTAAATATGATGTAGACGTGCTTATCATAGGCGGAGGCGGCGCAGGCGCATCGGCGGCTATTGAGGCTGATAATGCCGGCGCAAAGGCTATGATAGTAACAAAATTGAGAATAGGCGACGCCAACACAATGATGGCGGAGGGCGGTATCCAGGCGGCGGATAAGGAAAACGATTCGCCGGCAATACATTTCCTGGACGCTTTCGGCGGCGGACATTTTGCCGCAAAGCGCGATCTTCTCGCAAAGCTTGTAACAGACGCACCCGAGGCAATCGAATGGCTTAACGAACTCGGCGTTGAGTTTGACAAGGCAGAGGACGGAACAATGATAACCACCCACGGCGGCGGTACTTCAAGAAAGAGAATGCACGCCGCAAAGGACTATTCGGGTGCGGAAATTATGCGTACATTGCGTGACGAGGTTTTAAACAGAGGTATTCCCGTAGTGGACTTCACCTCCGCAATCGAGCTTATACTTGACGAAAACGGCAACGCCGCAGGTGCGGTGCTTATGAATATGGAAACAAAGGAGCTTATGGTTGCAAGAGCAAAGACCGTTATTATCGCAACGGGCGGCGCCGGCAGAATGCATTACCAGGGCTTCCCGACATCAAACCATTACGGCGCAACCGCAGACGGTCTTGTTCTCGGTTACAGAGCCGGCGCAAAGCTTCTCTATGCCGAAACATTGCAGTATCATCCCACAGGTGCGGCATTCCCCCAGCAGATATTCGGTGCGCTCGTTACCGAAAAAGTGCGTTCGCTCGGAGCAAAGCTTGTAAACCGTGACGGTAAGGTATTTATGCATCCGCTCGAAACACGTGACGTTGCGGCGGCATCGATAATCCGTGAATGTTCCGACAGAGCAGAGGGCGTCAATACGGGCGAGGGCAAAGCCGTATGGCTCGATACTCCGATGATAGAAAAAATCGGCGGCGAGGGAACTATCGAAAGAAGAATTCCGGCAATGATGCGTATGTTTATGAGCTACGGAATAGACATCAGAAAAGAACCTATTCTCGTTTATCCTACATTGCATTATCAGAACGGCGGACTGGATATTAACGTTAACGGTATGACAACGAACGTTGAAAACCTGTTCGTTGCAGGCGAGGCTGTCGGCGGAATACACGGCAGAAACAGACTTATGGGCAACTCGCTTCTGGATATTATCGTATTCGGAAGAAATGCCGGAAAGAACGCTGCCGCAAAAGCAAAGGATACAACGGTAGGAAAGCTTACGCTTTCGCATATAGATAAGTTTGATGCGGAAAGAGAAGCCGCAGGCGTAAAGACGGACGCCGTTTCGCCCAAGCTTCTTCCCGATTATACAAGAAAAAGAACAGAAAGATAAAATTTTGTGCCGCCGAAAGCGGCAGAACGGAGAGTTATTATGACTATAGCAGGTATTACTGACTTATTTGAAGCATTAACGATTTTTTGTTTCGGACTTTCGTGGCCGATTTCGATACGCAAGTCGATTGTATCAAGAACGGCAAGGGGCAAGAGTCTGTTCTTTGAAGTGTTTTTGCTCATAGGCTATGCGTTCGGAATAGCAAGAAAAATCATTCAGATAACGGTAGAACATTCAAGCGGATTTCTTTTCTACCTCAGCTTTTTCTTCTACATATTGAACTTTATCGAAATATCGATAGACGTAGCTTTGTATTTCAGAAATAAAAAGCTTGACGAAATAGCCGATAAAGCGGCGGCAAACGCATAAATATTGCAAATATAAAATGTACGGTTTGCGATATATCCTCTGTTTCGGGGATATATCGCAAAAAAACCGTATTTTTTTATTGTATTTTTTTGCACGTATGGTATAATTGTATTATAAAGCGAAAAAAGAGAGGTTTTTTAAATGGTAATACTCTATGAAGTACACAACGGTTTGTATGTTAATATGACAAATAAATGTCCGTGCGCCTGCACGTTCTGCTTAAGGCAGGACAGGG
>CAKSPN010000139.1 GCA_934481375.1 uncultured Clostridia bacterium | reverse complement strand
ATATATAGGTGACACGGTAAAGCTTACTCTCCGTTACGGCGAGATACAGAAAGTTGCGGCAACGGCTAAATCTTCTGTTGTTACGGGAACAATAAAATCGCTTACAATCGCAACACAGCCGTCTATGGTAGTTACGATTGACGGAAAAGACAAGGAATATATGATAACAAACGACATAAAGATAACAATAAACGGCACTGCGGGAACGCTTTATGATTTCCGTGTGGGCGACTCGGTTACTCTTAATGTCGAGAGCGACGCCGTAAAGGCAATCACGGCAAAGTCAACACAGAACACGACAGGCTCGGCTTCGGGTACGGTAAAGGCTGTGAACGCATCATACGGATTTATCACGATTGAAGGTACGGACGGCTCGGGCGAAACAACAGTATTCTGCAAGGATACAAAAACAACGTTCATAACAAGCGCAGGCAAAACGCTTAAGATGAGCAATGTAAAAGTAGGAGATGTTGTAGATATAAGAGGTACTGTTTCAAACGGTGCGTTTGAGGCAACACTTGTAATAGTAACACAATAAATTGTCCGGCAAATTACGGGCGGAAAGCAATTTCCGCCCTTTTGCTGTATAATAAGTAATAGGGGGACAGAGGTTTGAAGATATTTCAGAAGTATTATAAGTGGCTTATTGCGTTTGTTTTCTGCGTGGCGGTAATAGCTGTTTACAAAACCTTTGACAACATAAAGGTGATATGGAATGTTATCGGTCTGTGCATTAAGGCGGTAAGTCCGTTTCTTATAGGCTTTGCGATAGCATATCTTTTAAATATTCCCACAAAAAAGCTTACGGGACTTATAAGCAAAATAAAACTTAATTATATAAAGAAACATGCATACGGAATAAGTATTCTTATAGTGTATCTTATAACGTTTGCGTTAATTGCGCTGATAATCGGAATGGTTGTTCCGGCATTGTCAAAAAATATTATCGACTTATCAATGAATTTGCCCGGATATGCCGGAAAGGTTATTGCAAAGCTTCGTAACAGCGAAGTGTTCGGTAAGCTTAAAGTGTTTGAAAACTTTGATATTTCGGATACGATAGAAAAATTCATTTCAAAAATCAACACCGAAAAGTTCGGAACATATATCCAGGGGATTTTCAATATGACATCGGGAATAGTATCAACCTTTATTGCGGTTATATCCTCGGTGTATATGCTCCTTGACAAGGACAGGATAATTGAATTGTCAAAAAAGACGGTAAAAATATTTTTCAAATCCGAAAGAGCGGAAAATATTTTGAAAAATGCCAAGCATATAAACGAAGTGTTCACAAGTTATATATACTGCCGTCTGTGGTGCAGTATCATTATGGCGTTTGTGTGCACCGTCACGCTTTCGGTTATGAAGGTGCGCTATGCGGTAATACTCGGACTTTTCATAGGCGCTATGGATATGATACCGTACTTCGGCTCGATAATATCGGTAGTAATTGCGGAAATAGTAATCCTTATAACGGGCGGTGTGTGGAAAACCGTCTGGACAACGCTTGTGTTGCTGATACTTCAGCAGCTTGACGGAAACCTGCTCGCACCGAAGATTATGGGTATATCGCTCGATATGCGTCCGCTTGAAATTATCGTTGTTGTAACCGTGGGCGGAAGCTTGTTCGGATTTTTGGGAATGCTTATATCCGTGCCGGTTGCGGCGGTTATACGTACAATAATAATAGATTTTGTGACGGAATACGAGGAAAAGAAAAAACTCAGACAGGAAACGGGAGAAACTGATTGATATGGAAATTGCGGTAATCGGCGGAGGAGCGTCGGGAATGTTTGCGGCAATTGCCGCACGTGAGATGGGCAGCTGCGTTACCGTTTACGAAAGGTGCGACCGTGTCGGCAGAAAAATTCTCGCAACGGGAAACGGCAGATGCAATCTTACAAATATTAATGCGTCCGAAAAGGATTATCACGGTACGGATACAGGCTTTATGCGTAACGTTATAAGCTCGTTTTGGGTTGAGGAAACGCTAAGCAAATTCTCGGATATGGGACTTGTATGCAGAACAGAGGACAGGGGTAAGGTCTATCCGCACTGCGGACAGGCGTCCGCGGTTCTGGACGTTATCAGAATGAAGCTTGCCGAGGACGGTGTGGTTATAAGAACAGATTTTGAAGCAAGCGATATTTCGCGTACAAAAAACGGGTTTATAATATCGTCCTATGACGGGCAAAAGGCGTATGCCGACAGGGTTATAATCGCCTGCGGCGGAAAAGCGTCGCCGAGCCTTGGGTCAAACGGCAGCGGCTATGAGCTTTTAAAAAAACTCGGACACCGTATAACTCCGTTAAAACCCTCGCTCGTTCAGCTGAAAACCGAACCCGAAACGGTGAAAAAGCTAAAGGGAATAAAGGTTGAGGGTAAGCTTACTTTGGGCGGACGTTCCGAAACGGGCGAGATACTTTTTACCGAATACGGTATATCGGGACCGTGTGCATTTTCACTTTCGGCTTATTGCGAGGGCGAAAAGTACGCATATATCGACCTTATGTGCGAATATTCCGAGGAGGAAATTGCGGAAATGCTCTGGACGCGTGTGGGGATTTTTCCCGAACGCCGTTTGGAGGAGTTTTTCACGGGAATGTTATCCAAGCGTGTGGGACAGGCTCTCTTAAAATATCTGGAAATTGCTCCGCTCTCAAGGCTTTCGTCAACGCTTTCGGAGGAGGAAATCGTAAAAATTGCCAAAACAATTAAGGCATGGCGGTTTGATGTAATCGGAACAATGTCGTGGAACAATGCTCAGGTAACGCACGGCGGTGCGCTGACAAGCGAATTTGATCCCGAAACGCTTGAATCAAAAAAAGTAAAGGGTGTATATGCCTGCGGAGAAATACTCGATATTGACGGCGACTGCGGTGGTTATAATTTGCAGTGGGCGTGGGCTTCGGGATATGTTGCAGGTAAAAATTGTGTATAAGAGGTGCAAAAAAAATGAATAAATTATTGTTTAAACAATATATGAATGTACTTACGGGGCATATCGTTGCGGTGATTGCAGAGGCGTTTTTACAGCTGTTTCTGCTGGGATTTCTGTTTATGAAAGACGCATTTCGCCCGTTCGGCGGCGTGCTGTTTGTTATCATATATGCGGCGATAATATACTGCCGTGCGAAGAAAGCTGCGGAGGCGGACAAAAAGTCATATTCCACCCTTAAACCTGACTTGAAAAAAGGATTGCTTATGGGCGTTATGATTGCGGTGCTGACCTTTTTATTGTTTGGTATCGACAAGGGACTGTGGGTGGCGTTCGGCTCGGACGGCGTGATTTCGGGAGTGGTCCCGAAGATATTCAATGTTATATTTGTCGTATGGATAATCCCGTATTACGGCTTTATGGGCAACGGCGCAAACGTGGTCACGGTTACGGTTTTGGTGCTTATGGCGGTTGTACCGGTGATTTCGTCGATATTGGGATATTTTGCCGGCTGTAAGGGAATAAATATAACAGAAAAATTTAATTTGTCGATGTATGAGAAAAAATAATGTAATACTGCTGCTATTGACTTGAAATGTATAAAAGGATATAATTAATATGATAGAGTTAGTGACAGGTAAAAGTGGAGGAAATAAAAATGCTATGTAAAAAATGCGGAGCGGAATTACCGGACGGTACAGAAAAATGTATTTTCTGCGGTGAAACATTAGGCTCTGAAGAACCTGCCGCAGAGGAGAATGTTCCCAATCAGCCCGAAGAAGAAAAGGTGTATGATGAGAACGAGCGCAAGCGCCGTGAGCAGATTGAAAGAATGATTGCCGAGAAGAAACAGCAGTTGTCGGAAATAGAAGAAAGGCGCAATGTTAAAAAGAAAAAACAGCAGAGAAACAGAATAGTTGTAATTGCTGTTATTGTGTTCATAATCGCCGTAGGTGCGGGAGCGGGCACATATTATATCAGGAACAACACACGGGATAAGCAGATTGCAACGGCTACTCCGTCGCCGAAACCGTCGTTTGCGTCGGGAACCCCGACACCGACGGCAGAGCCGGCAACGCCGACTCCGGAGGTAACTCCGACACCCGAACCGACCGCACAGGCAACAGCGGTGCCGTCCTCGAACGGTCAGACAGGAAAGAGTACAAACAGCGGATCGGGTACGTCCTCATCATCGGGGAATAAAACGTCCTCATCAAATAAGAGTACAAGCACTGCTATGAAGCCGACCGTAAAGGCAACCCCCGTACCGAAATCAACGGGAATTACAACAGCGCCGATAAATTCAAAGCTTGTTGTGGGCGGTCAGGTTATGCAGTATAACGGAAGATGGTTTATGACGTTTACGGCAGACAATACGCTGTATTATGCAAATGTATCTCCCGGCAGTACAACGGCGCAGATAAGCGGAAAGTATATGACGGTTTCCGCAGTGCCCACACAGGATATACATTACGGAAATACGATATATGAGATAACGTCAATGACAAAGTATGACGGCGGCAAGTATATCATAAGCGACTCAAATACAAGGCTTCTGACGGAAGAAGAACTTTCGGGATATACGAAAGCGGAGCTTGGTCTTGCGAGAAACGAAATATACGCACGCCACGGCAGAAAATTCAAGTCGGCGGAATATAATAATTATTTCAGCAAATGCTCGTGGTATTCGATAAATCCGAATTATAATTATAATGATGACAGCAGTAACTTAAATTCGATTGAAAAGAAAAATGCCGCATTAATTCTTAAAGTTGAAAATTCAAAGTAACAAAAAGCACCTTACGGTGCTTTTTGTTTGTATATATGAATATAACTATATAAGGAATATTTCTTCTGTGGGAGAACGGCTATGATAAGAATTACGAAATATCTTTATATACATATGCTCACCGCCGCATTGTTTGCGGCGTGCTTTTTTACGCACAGAACTTTTGAAATAACGGCGGCATATGCGGCAATGGCTCTGCATGAGCTTGCTCATGCTTTGGCGGCGGTGTGTATCGGACTTAAAATATCGCATATCACGTTTTATCCGTTCGGCGTAAATATGAAATTAAAAAACAAAATAGTCTGCTCGCTGTCGGACGAAATAATACTGTATGCAGCAGGTCCGCTTGTCAATGCCGCAATTGCGGTTTTGTCGGCGTCGCTTTACAGGCGCTTTCCGCTGTATCATTTGCAGTATATGTAT
>CAKSPN010000138.1 GCA_934481375.1 uncultured Clostridia bacterium | reverse complement strand
GTATGGTTTCGGGAGATAAATTCGAGGGCGATACTCCCTGCACAAGAGCTTCAACGGTTGAATACCTTTGGAAAAACGCAGGCGCTCCCGACTTCGGCGGCGCAGGAACATTTGATGATGTTGATGCAGATGCCGAATATGCTTCAGCAGTGAAATGGGCAGTTTTTTCTGATGTTACAAGCGGTGTTTCAGACACTGAATTTGCGCCCGATACAATTTGCTCAAGAGGACAGATTGTTACATTCCTCTACAGAGCGCTCAGCTAAAAAGTATAATATAATGCCCTACGCACTTTTAACGGTGCGGAGGGCATTTTTTGTATACAAAAAAATCGGAACAAGCGTAACTTGTTCCGACGTGGCGCGCTGTAAGGGACTTGAACCCCTGACCTATTGGTTCGTAGCCAATCACTCTATCCAGCTGAGCTAACAGCGCAAACTGACATATAACTGTCAACGCATTTTATAATAACACAATATGAATAAATTGTCAAGTGTTTTTTCGTGAAAATTTTAAAAATAAATCAAACAAATGTTTGACAAACGCTCTTTCTTGTGATATACTGTAATTAACAGTAAAATTACGGTGTCGGTACGGAAAGGAATGATAGGAAAATGGCAAAGGTTACCGAAAAGGATTTTCAGATAATGGATTTTATATACGGACAGACGGAGATAAAAGGTTATCCGCCGTCTGTAAGGGAAATATGCGATGCGGTGGGGCTTACGTCCACGGCTACGGTTCACGCACGCCTTAAAAAGCTGGAAAGTATGGGTTATATAGTTAAGGAAAATTCAAAAAACCGCTCTATGCGATTGGTGAACTATACTCCGAAAGGGAACAGCGTCCTTAAAAAGATTTCGGAGGAGTATGACGATAAGTATCTTGAAGTACCCGTATATGGCAAGGTTACGGCAGGCGTGCCGATAACGGCAATACAGCAGCAGGACTGCGATACGTTTCCGCTACCTATGGAGTTTGCGCAGAATAAAAATGTGTTTATGCTGAAAGTAAGCGGCGAGTCTATGATAAACGCAGCCATATTGGACGGCGATTATATAATCGTACAGCAGCAGCCGACAGCCTCAAACGGCGATATAGTTGTTGCTCTTGTGAACGGTGACGAGGCAACGGTAAAGACATTTTATAAAGAAAAGGGACATTTCAGACTTCAGCCGGAAAACGATACAATGGAGCCTATTATAGTCGACGAGGTTTCTATTTTGGGAAAGGTTGTCGGAGTATTCAGAAAGTTTTAATTATTTGATTGACTTTTTAAACGTTTTGGGTTAAAATATTAATGAACTACTATTTTTTGTGTGCAAAAATTTGCACCGAACAAGGAGAGGATACTTATGAAAAGACTGTTCACATCAGAATCGGTTACGGAGGGACATCCCGATAAAATCTGCGACCAGATTTCAGATGCGGTTCTGGACGCAATATTAAAGGAAGATAAAAACGCAAGAGTTGCGTGTGAAACAACCTGTACTACGGGTATAATTTCAATTATGGGAGAGATTACGACAAGCTGTTATGTGGATTTTCCGAAAATCGCAAGACAGGTTGTTCTTGACATTGGCTATGACAGAGCGAAATACGGCTTTGACGGAAATACGTGCGCAGTTGTTACCGCTATAGACGAGCAGTCGGCGGATATTGCACAGGGCGTTGATTCGGGTTACGAAAACCGTGAACAGGGCGAGAATGATAACAATAACTCAACAGGTGCCGGCGACCAGGGAATGATGTTCGGCTATGCCTGCGATGAAACACCGGAGCTTATGCCTATGCCTATTTCGCTGGCGCATAAAATGGCAAAGAAGCTTACACAGGTCAGAAAAGACGGCGTATTGGACTACCTGCGCCCGGACGGTAAAACACAGGTTACGGTGGAATATGAGGACGATAAGCCGGTAAGAATAGATGCGGTTGTCGTTTCAAGCCAGCATTCGCCCGATGTCAGCATAGAAAAACTCAGAGAGGACATTAAACGTGAGGTAATACTTACAACAGTTCCGAAAGAACTTATAGATGAAAACACAAAATATTATATAAACCCGACAGGACGTTTTGTTGTCGGCGGACCTAACGGTGACAGCGGTCTTACGGGCAGAAAGATTATCGTAGATACTTACGGCGGCTATGCAAAGCACGGCGGCGGTGCGTTCTCGGGCAAAGACCCCACAAAGGTTGACAGAAGCGCCGCATATGCGGCAAGATGGGTGGCAAAGAATATCGTTGCCGCAGGTCTTGCGAAGAAGTGCGAGGTACAGCTTGCGTATGCCATAGGCGTTGCGCACCCCGTATCCATTATGGTTGATACGTTCGGCACATCAACCGTTCCCGAGGATAAGCTTGAAAGTGCCGTTGAAAAAGTGTTTGATTTAAGACCGTATGCAATAATCGAAAGACTCGGTCTGAGAAATCCGATATACAGAAACCTTGCCGCTTACGGTCATATGGGCAGAGAGGATCTCGGCGTTTCGTGGGAAAAGACCGATATGGCAGATGAGCTTAAACAAGTTGTCAGTGAAATGTAAATTTTTCGTTTGAAAATATATCAATTAAACAAAAAATATTTAAACTTAATGATTTCTGTTGACAAGGAAAATATATAATGATATTATATATGAAACAATGGCGTTTCATCCTTAGGGAAGAAACGCCCTTTTTCATACGGAACATATCAAAAACCGATTTTTCTATTGCCGCTTTGTGCGGCAGAACGGAGGATTAATATGACAAAAGACGATATTTTGCAGCTGGTTGAAGATGAGGACGTCGGATTTATACGTCTGCAATTCACCGATATGCTGGGGCATATGCGAAATATGGCTATAACCGTGTCAAAGCTTATGGACGCACTTGATAACAAGTGTACGTTTGACGCTTCCGCAATCAAAGGATTTGTCGGAATGTCGGGCGAGGAATTGTTTTTGTATCCCGTGCTTGATACGTTTGCTATTTTCCCGTGGCGTCCGCATCAGGGAAAGGTTGCAAGACTTATCTGCGATGTGTATACGGCAGACGGAAAGCCTATAAAGGACGATCCGCGTCATATACTGAAAAATGTTCTTGACGAAGCGGCGGAAATGGGATATACCTTTGACGTAAACCCCGAATGTGAATTTTTTCTTTTCAAAACCGATGATGAGGGCAGACCGACGCTCGAACCGAATGACGAGGCGGGATATTTTGACCTTGCGCCGATGGATAACGGTGAGAACTGCAGACGTGATATATGCCTGACGCTTGAGGAAATGGGGTATATAATAGAATCGTCGCATCACGAGGTTGCACGCGGTCAGCATGAAATTATTTTCCGCCATGATGACGCTCTCACAACGGCAGACAGGCTCGTGACTTTCAGAACGGTTGTAAAAACCATAGCAAAGCGCAACGGCTTGCATGCGACGTTTATGCCGAAACCGAAAGAAAATGACTGGGGTTCGGGTATGCACCTTGCAATGTCGCTTATGGAGAACGGCAAAACTGCGTTTTTTGACCCGTCCTCACCCGATAAGCTGTCGGATACGTGCAGAAAATTCCTTGCGGGAATTTTAAAATATGTACCCGATATGACGTGCATATTAAACCCGACAATAAATTCATATAAGCGATTTGTTCCGGGATTTGGGGCGCCGTGCTTTATTTCGTGGTCGGAGAATAATAAGAGCCTTTTGGTAAAAATCTTAAAATCCTTTGACGATACACGGATTAAGCTTTGCTCGCCCGACTCGACTTCAAACCCGTATCTTGCGATAGCGGCGTGCTTAAAAGCAGGCTTAAAGGGGATAAAGGAAAATATTTCCCTACCGCCGTCAACGGATGTTGACCCATATTCGGTGAGCGCGGAGGAACGTGAGAAAAACGGAGTTTGTATGCTCCCGTCAACGCTCGGCGAGGCAGTGGCGATTGCAAAGAAGTCGGATTTTATAACGGAGCTTTTGGGGGACGACTTCAAAAAACGATACTTGAATGCAAAAGAACAGGAATGTTTTGAGTACAGAAAAACAGTAGGAAAATGGGAAATCGAGAGGTATTTTATACAGTATTAAATAAATAGCTTGGGGGAGGCGGATCATACTTGGCTCATGTAGTTTTGGCATTTTCAAAAGACGACACTGCGCAGAAAGTTAAGCATATGCTTGACGGCAGCGCATATGAAGTAAGCCTTGTATGTCACTCCGCAGATGAGCTGATGCGTTCCGCAGCGGAGCTGGACGATATTCTCGTTATAATGGGATTTAAAATAGGCAGCTCGCTTGCGTCCGATATTGCGTACGACTTGAAAAATGCAAAGGTGATTGCGATTGTAAAAGCCGACCGTCTCGATATGATAGATAATGACGACGTTTTTGCAATACCGCTTCCGATAAACCGTGAACGGCTTGTTTCTTCCATAGAGGTGTTCTGGGGTCACGTTGAAGCACGTATGCCTAAGAAAGAACGTACGGAGGACGAAAAGCGCATTATCGAAAAAGCGAAATTGTATCTTATTGAGAAATACGGAATGGACGAAAACCAGGCGCATCATTTTATACAGAAACGAAGTATGGACAACGGATTGAAATTTGTTGATACCGCAAAGCTGATTTTGCGAATATAACAGGGAGGAAAGATATGCAGACATTTAGCTTTACAAAAATGCAGGGAGCAGGAAACGATTACATATACGTCAACTGCTTCAAGGAAAAACTGGAGAACATAAACGCTGTGGCAAAGGCAGTGTCAAACCGTAACTACGGAATAGGCTCCGACGGCTTGGTTCTCATTTGCCCGTCCGAGGTTGCGGATTTCCGTATGGATATGTACAACAGCGACGGCACACAGGCGGAAATGTGCGGAAACGCATCAAGATGCGTAGGTAAGTATGTTTACGATAAGGGTCTTACCGATAAAACAACGATAACTCTTGAGACGCTTGCCGGAATTAAGATTTTAAATCTTAATCTTGACGAAAACGGCGAGGTTGATACGGTGTGCGTAAACATGGGTTCGCCGGAGCTTAACCCGGCAAAAATCCCCATTGCGTCAAAGCTTGACCGCTTTATACAGGAGCCGGTATTTGTTGACGAAAAGGATTACAGAGTTACGGGCGTGTCGATGGGAAATCCTCACGGCGTTGTTTTTTGCAAATTGGTTGATGTCAATGTTGAGGGATTGGGAAAAGAG
>CAKSPN010000137.1 GCA_934481375.1 uncultured Clostridia bacterium | reverse complement strand
AGGCAGTGTCAAAGACAGAGCCGAAGTTTATGGAAATCCTTCAAAAAGCGGCAAAGAACATTCGCAAATTCCACGAAAGACAGGTGCGTAACAGCTTTATAATAAATGACGAGGACGGTATAGTAATCGGGCAGAAGATTATCCCCGTGGACAGAGCGGGACTCTACGTCCCGGGCGGTACGGCGGCATATCCGTCAACGGTGCTTATGGACTCCATACCGGCAAAAATAGCCGGCTGCCGTGAGGTGGTAATGGTAACGCCGCCGTCAAAGGACGGAAAGGTGAACAGCGCAATCCTTGCCGCCGCATACGTTGCGGGAGTGGATAAGATATACAAGGTGGGCGGTGCACAGGCAATAGCCGCACTTGCATACGGTACGGAAACCATACCCAAGGCGGATAAGATTGTCGGTCCGGGAAATGCATTTGTCGCAGAGGCGAAAAAGCAGGTTTTCGGCAAGGTTTCGATAGATATGATAGCGGGCCCGAGCGAAATACTCGTGGTTGCGGACGGTACTTGCAATCCAAAGCATATCGCCGCCGACCTTCTTTCACAGGCGGAACACGACAAGCTTGCAAGCGCAGTGCTTGTAACCGACAGCGAGGAACTTGCATACGGCGTGCAGAGTGAAATAGAAAATCAGCTTGAAAAGCTTGAACGCTATGAGATAGCACGTGAGTCGATAGACCAAAACGGAAAAATAATCGTTGCCGATTCGCTTGAAAAGGCGATAGATATAGCAAATGAAATAGCGCCGGAGCATCTGGAGCTTTGCGTGGACAATCCGTTCGATTACCTTGATTCGATACGCCATGCAGGGTCGGTGTTTATGGGTAAAAACTGTCCCGAAGCGCTCGGCGATTATTTCGCAGGTCCGAACCACACCTTGCCGACAAGCGGTACGGCGAAGTTTTCAAGTCCGCTTTCGGTAGATGATTTTATAAAGAAAACACAGTATACCTACTATACAAAGCAAGCGCTTAACCGTGCGGCGGAGGATGTGGCTTACTTTGCCGAAAAGGAAGGACTTACCGCCCACGCAAAGAGTGCGCTCGTAAGGAGCGGAGAATAACTTTTGAAAGGACGTAATTTGCAATGAGCAGATTTTTCAGCAGTAAATATAAAAAGCTTCTGCCGTATACCCCCGGCGAACAGCCGCAGGATATGCAGTATACAAAGCTTAATACAAACGAATCGCCGTTTCCTCCGTCGCCAAAAGCGATAGAATGTATGAAAGCTGCGGCGGATAAGCTTAATTTATATCCCGACCCGGAATGCCGTGAGCTTACAAAGGCGGTGGCGGATAATCTCGGCGTTGAGGCGGACGAGGTGCTTTTGACAAACGGTTCGGACGAAATTCTGAACTTTGCGTTTATGGCTTTTTGCGATAACGGCGCAGCGTTTCCCGATATAACATACGGCTTTTACCCGGTGTTTGCCGAACTTAATTCGGTTCCGTATACGGAAATTCCGCTGAATGACGATTTCACAATAAACGTGAGCGATTATGAGGGAATAGGAAAGACTGTTTTTATAGCAAATCCGAACGCCCCTACGGGAATTATTCTGCCTGTGAGCGATATAGAAAGAATTTTACAGTCCAATCCCGACAGCGTTGTGGTTGTGGACGAGGCGTATGTGGATTTCGGCGGCGAAAGCTGTGTCGGTCTTATTCATAAGTACGATAATCTGCTTGTAACGCAGACATTTTCAAAATCACGCTCCATGGCAGGCGCAAGGCTTGGTTTCGGCGTAGGCTGTAAACAGCTTATCCGTGATTTGAACACCATTAAATATTCGACAAATCCGTATAACATAAATAAAATGACCATGGCGGCAGGCTTGGGCACAATGGCAGACGAAGAATATACGATAAAAAACTGCCGAACGATTATCGAAAACAGGGCGTATACCGCAAAGGGGCTTGAAAAGCTCGGATTTTCGCTCACGCCGTCCACGGCAAACTTTCTTTTTGCAAAGCATGAGAGCGTAGGCGGAGCGGAAATATATGCCATGCTCAAAAAATCGGGCGTTTTGGTGCGCCACTTTGACAAATCACGGATTTCGGAGTATAATCGTATTACGATAGGAACACGTGAGCAGACGGACAGACTGCTTGAAGTTTTAAGAAAGGAATTACCGCTATGAGAACTGCACAGATAAACAGAAAAACCGCCGAAACGGATATTAAGCTTTCGCTTAATATAGACGGTTCGGGAAAGGGTGAAATAAACACAGGCTGCGGATTTTTGGATCATATGCTTACGCTGTTTGCAAAGCACGGCAGATTTGACCTTGATGTTTTATGCAAAGGTGATATGCAGGTCGATGCGCACCATACAACCGAGGATATAGGAATTGTGCTTGGTATGGCGTTTAAACAGGCTATGGGCGATAAAAAGGGAATTGTGCGCTACGGAGATATAATTCTTCCGATGGACGAGGCGCTTATACTTTCCGCCGTGGATTTTTCGGGACGTGCGCACTTAAGCTACAGTGTAGATATACCCTCGCAGAAGGTGGGGGATTTTGACACGGAGCTTTGCGAGGAGTTTTTTCTGGCATTTGTGAGGAATGCGGAATGTACGCTGCACATCAGACAGATGGCAGGCGGTAATTCGCATCACATAATCGAGGGAATATTCAAGTCGGCGGCAAGGTGCATAAGCCGTGCAACTGCAATAGACGCCGATTTTGCGGACGAAATTCCGTCAACGAAAGGGGTACTTTAAATGATTGCGATTGTTGATTACGGAGTAGGAAACCTGTTTTCGCTCAAAAGCTCGCTTGACGCAATCGGTGAGGACGCCGTTGTTACGGGAAATAAAGATGAAATATCAAAGGCGGACAGAATAATTCTGCCGGGAGTCGGCGCTTTCGGCGACGCCGCAAAAAAGCTTGCCGATACGGGTCTTGATGAGGTGATAAAGTCCGAGGCGGCAGACGGTAAGCCTATTTTGGGTATTTGCCTTGGAATGCAGCTTTTGTTTGACAAAAGCTTTGAATACGGCGAGCATAACGGCTTGGGACTTATCAAAGGCGAAATCCGCCCTATTGCGGAGGTTATCCCGAGTGAACTGAAAATTCCTCATATCGGCTGGAATGCATTGCGTTTTACACAAAAGAAATCACAGCTTTTCAAATACATAAACGACGGCGATTATGTGTATTTCGTTCATTCGTATTACGCCGCCGATTGCGGCGAAAGCGTTACCGCAAATGCCGAATACGGCGCATTGCTCACCGCATCGGCAGAGAACGGAAACGTTTTTGGGTGTCAGTTTCACCCCGAAAAGAGCGGAGATGTGGGTTTGAAAATATTAAAATCATTCGCAGAAATATGAACTAATGTGCAGTATCGGCACGGAAAGGAATACAATATGCTTATTTTTCCCGCAATAGACCTTTACGATAAAAAAGCGGTGCGTCTTTTAAAGGGCGATTATGCAAAAATGACCGTCTACAGCGATAATCCCGTTGAAATTGCAAAGGATTTCGAAAACGAGGGCGCACAGTGTATTCACATTGTTGATCTGGAGGGCGCAAAAAACGGCGATACTCCCAATATCGAAACGGTAAAAAGTATTGTTCGGAACACGGGACTTTTCACCGAAATAGGCGGAGGTATCCGCAGTATGGATACAATAGATAAATATATAAAAATCGGAGTTGACCGTGTAATTCTCGGTACGGCGGCGGTGTCGGACGAACAGCTTTTAACCGACGCCGTTAAGAAATACGGCGATAAAATTGCGGTCGGCGTGGATATTAAAGATAATTATGTTGCCATTAAAGGCTGGACGGAAAAATCGCAATATAACTGCTTTGAATTTTGCGAAAAAATGCAGAGCATAGGCATAAAAACGCTGATCTGCACCGATATTTCAAAAGACGGGGCAATGCAGGGCACAAACCACAGCTTGTATCGGGAGCTGTCTGAAAAGTTTGATATGAACATAACGGCGTCGGGCGGCGTATCGTCAATTGATGACGTTAAAAAGCTTGCCGCATTGAAGCTTTACGGAGCAATCATAGGCAAGGCGTATTATACAAAAGCGATTTCCCTCAGGGAAGCTATAGAGGTGGCAAAATGATTACTAAAAGAATAATTCCGTGCCTTGATGTGCGGAACGGCAGAGTGGTAAAGGGCGTGAATTTTGAGGGACTGTCCGATGTTTCGTCGCCTGTTGAGCTTGCAAAGTATTACAGCGAAAACGGAGCGGACGAGCTGGTGTTTTACGATATTACCGCATCAAGCGAGGGGCGTGCGCTGTTTACGGATATTCTCCGCAAGGTGGCGGAAACAATTTTTATTCCGCTGACTGTCGGCGGTGGTATAAATGATGTTTCTGATTTTGACCGCGTGCTGAAATGCGGCGCCGACAAAGTAAGCGTAAATTCGGGCGCAATAAAGAACCCGAATTTGATATACGAGGCGGCAAAGCTGTACGGCAATCAGTGCGTTGTAATTTCGGCTGACGTAAAAAGGGTAGACGGAGTATTTCGTGTGTTCGCCAAGGGCGGACGTGAGAATACGGGTATGGAGGCGATTTCGTGGATAAAGCGCTGTGTCGATATGGGCGCCGGTGAGGTGGTTTTAAATTCAATCGATACGGACGGCGTGAAAAAAGGCTTTGATACGGAAATGCTCGGCGCAGTCTGCGAGGCGGTCAATGTGCCTGTGATAGCGTCGGGCGGAGCAGGGTGCATAGATGATTTTACGCATCTTTTTAAGACTCTGCCTAAGGTGGACGCAGGTCTTGCGGCGTCGATTTTCCATTTCGGCGAGGTCAGCATATCCGACCTCAAAGCCGAGCTTAAGAAGAATAATATTCCTGTACGGATTTGAAAATTTATGCCGCTGTGCGGCGGACGGAGGGTAAAAAATGATAAACATAGAAGAACTTAAATTTAATGAAAAGGGACTTATCCCTGCGATAGTGGTTGATGCGGTATCGAAAAAGGTGCTGACTCTTGCATATATGAACCGTGAAAGCCTTAAAATATCCATAGAAAAGGGTCTAACCTGCTTTTGGAGCAGATCACGCAGTGAACTTTGGTTAAAAGGCGAAACAAGCGGAAATTATCAGCACATAGTGTCGATAACGGCGGACTGCGACAGGGACGCACTTGTGGTTACGGTTGAAAAAGACGGTCCTGCGTGCCATAAAGGAACGGACTCGTGCTTTAACGATACGCTATGGCAAAATCCCGAAAAGACCGAGTTTTCATATGAGGGTCTTATGGAGCTTATAAAGGGCAGAAAGGT
>CAKSPN010000136.1 GCA_934481375.1 uncultured Clostridia bacterium | reverse complement strand
AAGGAAAACGTGTACGATGTTAAAAAGCTCGGCGTAATGCAGGGCGTGGACGGCAACAAATTCGACCCCAAATCGGGCTATACAAAGGAACAGGCAATTGTGACAATTATGCGTATTATGAACAACATAAAATAAGGAGGTAATGACAATGAAAAAGAAGTTTACAGCAATCTTAATTACAGCGGCAATGTGTATAAACGGTACATTAACTGTTATTGCAGATGACAAAAGCGATATAATGAAAGATGTTGATGACAGCGATATAGAGCAAATGCACGGCAGTGAATCGTATATCGGTGATGACGGAGAATTTTATACAACCGAAAAATTAGCCATAGACCTCGGATATTCAAAAGATGATATTATAGAATTATACTGGCTTAAAGATAAAATTGTCACAAGAAAGGGTCAAATAAGGGAAGAAGAAAACCGCCTTGTTGATATATTGCAGGATAATGATACCGTTTACGATTTTATATCTGACGAGAAATCCTATTATATTTTGACCAAAAGCGGAGGAAAAGTAGTAGGAACCGAGACCGTAAGAAAAGGAAAGCCATATGAAATACAGGAAAAAGCGATTAACGAGCGAACCGACCTAACTGAAGAAGCCAGAGAACGCCGTCTTGAATATGCAAGAAAAACAGCCGATAAATGGTATATCTCGGCGTCACAGACTTTTGATGACTGTATGAATTTTTTAGCACCGTCAGAAGTAGAGGAAAAACTTGCGAAAGAAAACATCACTAATGTTGAGGACATAAAGTATATTGCCGCACGTCAACATATAGGATATGCCGTTATTATAAAAACAAATACTGAAGAATATATAATTCCGCTTTGTACACGTTCCGACATAGATGGAGTTGTCAACGGAGAACTCTATACAACAAAAGAATTTAAACCCCTCGTTGAAAACATAGATGAAAAATTTCTGCAAAAAGATAGGGAACGCAGTAAGACCACTCCCGCACCGAAAGCAACCGCAACACCGAAACCGACGGCAAAGCCGACGGAAACTCCCGAACCGACCGAAAAACCGACAGCAAGTCCGAAACCTACCGCCACACCGTCCGCAACGGCTACACCACAGCCGACCGCAAAGCCGGATTGTTCATCATGGGCGGAGTCGGACATAGAAAACGCCGTTTCCCAAAAGATACTTCCGCAAGATATGCAAAGCGATTACACCAAGCTTATTGACCGTGCGGATTTCTGCCGTATAGCGTACAATATGCTCGACATAAGCGGAAAAGCGGAAAACGTGAATAACGGAACTCATTTTGACGACATCAGTATGAAAGAAATATATATGCTGTTGGGTATGGGAATTATAAACGGCAAAGGCGAGAACAAATTTGCCCCGAACGATAATATAACACGTGAAGAAGCGGCGGCGATACTGTCGAGAATGGTATCGTACCTTAAGCTTAATCTTCCCGAACAGAGCGGAGCAAGCTACAGCGACGACGGCGACATCTCCGATTGGGCAAAGGAAAACGTGTACGATGTTAAAAAGCTCGGCGTAATGCAGGGCGTGGACGGCAACAAATTCGACCCCAAATCGGGTTACACAAAAGAACAGGCAATAGTGACAATTATGCGTGTAATGAAAAATATTAAATAACAGCAAGAAACGGGCGATGCGTTCATCGTCCGTTTCGCGTTTTCGGCAGGAGCAAGCCCTTGCCCTACGGAGTGTGGTTTGATAGGGCATCGGCATGGAGTTTTAATATTCATGTGCCGAAATGCGGTATTTCAGCGGCGTTATACCCATTATGCGTTTGAAATGCTTTCGGTACGAGCGCACGTCCGTATACCCCGACGCATCGGCAATCTCGTCAACCGGCAAATCGGTTTGCGCAAGCATACGGCTGCTGATACGTATTCGGGTTTCCTGTATATATTTTGTGTATGTAATTCCGAAAGTGTTTTTAAACAAAAGGCTCAGAGCCGACTGCGAATACCCCAATTCCGAAGAAAGCTCCTTTAAAAGACCTTTCTTTGCAAAATCCGTTTCCGCACGTTCAATCATTTTTTGTATTCTGAAATCCTTTTGCCTTTTTAATGCGTCCGTACTGCGCATTGCCGTTACGATTATTCTTATAAGACCGCTCCTGATAATCTGCGCATAGCCGGGGTTTTTATCCCTAAATTCATCAAGCATGAGCGTCAGCTCTTTTTCTATCGTACCGCTTTCATCATAAAAAATATGTCCGCTGTCCTCGGCTTCGGGAAGAATACCTATAAGATAATTCCGCAGTACATCGGAAAAGGTATGATACCGCTTAAGCGAATTATCTATAAACTCCGGCACGAACAGACAATTTATAATAAGAAAATCATCGCTCTTTTTGCTGAGGCAATGCGGAACATTATAATCTATAAAAACATAATTGTTTTTTTGAAGCTTTATGCTTTTTCCCTTATAGCTGTGCACCGCCTCGCCGCCGCACACATAAAGCATTTCGATAAATTCGTGCGAATGTACGGGAACGTGCGACGCACCGCTGCTTTTTTTCAGCAGTATAATTTCATTATTCAAAAAATCCTTTATTGTATAGAGAGCGCTCATTAAAATTCACCTACTTTTTTGTGTCAAAAACAGCCTTTTTTTAATTATAGCATTGCGATATAATTATGTCAAGGAGGATTTCAGATGGATTATTTAATGCTATCGGTTTCAATTTTGGCGGCTGTGTTCAACAGCGTACTGCTTCACAAGGAGGAGAACAAAACAAATCCGTTTTTCTTCAACGGAATATGCTCGGCTGTATGGATTGTGCTTTTGCTGTTTATGAACGGATTTCGGGTACATATCGACAAAAATACGCTTATGTACGGAATAATGTACGGCGTTGTTCAGCTTTTGTTCTTGTTTTTCAAACTTAAAGCAATGGCGAACGGTCCTGTTTCGGTTATAA
Organism: uncultured Clostridia bacterium; assembly: GCA_934481375.1. GTDB lineage: Bacteria > Bacillota > Clostridia > UBA1381 > UBA1381 > UBA4716. The sequence continues at coordinate 2,381 of CAKSPN010000136.1, read as the reverse complement.
CGCTTATAGGCAACTGCTCAATGATTATTTCCGCCGCCGCAGGAGTTATATTCTGGAAAGAAAGCGTAAGTATTTTTCAGATTTTGGGTATGGTTTTACTGCTTTCCGGAATTTTTATATGTTCGGACATAAGCAAGGGAGGAGCGTACAAGCCTAGTTTGAAGTATTATGCGGCGGGATTTTTCTGCCTTGCCGGTGCGGTGGGAATAGTGTTCAAGGTTTTCTTTGCGGCATCGGGCGGACAATACTGCGGCGATATGCTGATTGTGGCGGCTGTGTTTATGACGGTGTGCAATTTGCTCCTGTCGGCAAAGCATATCCGCAAAATGTCACGCAAAGAGCTTGGACTGTCGCTTTTATGCGGTTCGGCAAGCTGTATATACAACCGTTTAAACATTTATCTTGCCGGCGCACTGCCGAGCATTATATTCTTCCCGGCATTTAACGGGTCGGTTATTATACTTTCCGTTATATCGGGAGTGCTTATATGCGGTGAAAAGCTGACCGTAAAGCAAATCATAGGATTTTGCATAGGTGCGGCGGCGATAATTATAATAGGAACAACATAATGAAGGGAGTTTTTTAAATGGACGCTAATTTATCAAATATGTCGGCGGTTGACCACTTGGGGAGAGAGCTTCCCCGATACGAGGAAACGGGCGGCGTAAAAAAAGAGAAAATCGTGGGTTTGTTTTATTATCTGTGGCTTGGTTATCACGGCACGCAAGGTCCGTACGACGTGACAAAAATTCTGGAGCAACAGCCGGACGCAATGTATCACCCGGAAAGTTCGGTATGGCCCAATCCCGAGCATACGCCTATGCTCCACTGGGGCGAGCCGCTGTTCGGATATTATCTGTCGCAGGACGTATGGGTGCTGCGCCGACACGTGCAGATGTTCATTGACGCAGGCATAGACGTTTTATTCTTTGATGTAACGAACGGCTTTACCTACCGCAAATCGTATCTTGCGTTGTTTGAGGTGTTGCGTGAATACAATCAACAGGGATTTAAAGCGCCCAAGGTGTGCTTTTACACCGCACCCGGCATACGCGGCTGCGGAACGGGCAATCTGATGGATTTATGGGAACAGCTTTACGAGCCTCGCCTGTACTCGGATTTATATTTTTACTGGAAGGGCAAGCCACTTATGATTTGTCATTCAATGCGCTCGCTCCCCGATGAAATACGTGAATTTTTCACGTGGCGCAGTCCCACGTGGGGCGTGCCGGAGAAGTGCAACACATGGGCGTGGGGCACGGAGCAGAAGGTATCTGTTGACGAAAACGGAAACCCTGAGGAAATCGCGGTAAGCGTGTGCAGAGTCGCAAACGGCAAAGACAACGAATACGGTTTCCGCGGAATGGGCGATGCGGCGTACGGCATACCTATGATAGGCAGATCGTGGCATGACGGTGCAAAGGATACACGAGAGAATGCGTCGCATTACGGATTTCAGTTCGAGGAGCAGGCGCAGGTTGCGCTCAACAGCGACGCCGATGTTGCGTTCGTAACGCAGTGGAACGAATGGCTTGTACCGTTCCTTGTCGAGGAAACGAACACCCTGTATCCGATGGACGGATACCCCATACGTTTACAGGACGAATTCAACGAAGAATACAGCCGTGACATTGAGCCTATGAAGGGCGGGTACGGTGACGCATATTATATGCACCTTATATCGTTCGTGCGCAGATTTAAGGGTATGGAAAAACCTGTGGAGGAAAGCAAAAAGCATACCGTGGATATAAAATCGGGGTTTGCGGACTGGAGTGATGTGGAACTTGCATACCGTGAATACACGGGCGACACCGCTCCGAGATATTTCAAAGGCTATGACGCCGCAGGAATATACGAAAACAACACCGGCAGAAACGAGTTTGATATTTTAAAGGTTGCCGCTGATGATGAAAACGTGTATTTCTATGCTAAATGCACGAATGAAATCAAAACGGGCGAAAAGCCGATGATGTTGTTTTTGAACACCAAAAACAATGCTCCGTCAAGCTGGAACGGATATGATTTTGCGGTAAGCTTTGATGTGGCAAAGCAGACTGCACAGCTGAAAAAGTGCGGCAAAGACGGCGAATTTGTTTGGGACACTGTTTGCGATACGGAGTATTTATGCTCGGGAAAAGAACTGCACGTAAAAATTCCGAAAAGCGTTATCGGAATTGAGGGCGACAGCTTTTCATTTGAGTTTAAATGGTCGGACAATATGCAGGAAAACGATATAATGGACTTCTATGTGAACGGCGACGCCGCTCCGAGGGGCAGACTCAATTATGTGTACATATTCAAATAACAAACAGGCAAGTATTCCGACGGAATACTTGCCTGTTTTTATGTTTTAGGGTTGATGAGGACATCGACCCCTACGG
>CAKSPN010000135.1 GCA_934481375.1 uncultured Clostridia bacterium | reverse complement strand
GTTGTGTGCAGCGATATAGGCACGTTTGAATATATTACATCGGGAACGATAACGGCAAAAACGTCCGGTAAGGTTTCGGCTATAAACGTGTCCGACAATGACATAGTATATTATAATCAGACGGTAGTACAGCTTACCTCTGAAAATATAGAGAATACGCTCAAAAACGCACGCCTTTCTCTCGACGACGCAAAAATATCGCTTGAAAAGGCACAGAAAACCCTTGAGGACTACACAATAAAAGCTCCTATTTCAGGCACTGTAATAGTGAAGAACAAAAAAGCGGGCGATAAGCTGGACAATTCGAGCGGCGGCTCATCGGCAATGAGTTCATCATCGTCAAGTTCGTCCGCAATGGCGGTTATTTACGATATGTCCTCATTAAAGATACAGCTTAGCATTGACGAAACAGAAATACAGGACGTGCAGGTAGGACAGTCTGTAAGCATAACGGCTGACGCCGTACCGGGAAAAACTTTTTCGGGAACGGTTGAAAAAGTCGGCGTTGACGGCACATCGTCAAACGGCGTAACAACATATCCCGTTAAGGTGGTTGTGACCGATTTCGGCGAGCTTTTGCCGGGAATGAACGTCAATACCGAAATAGTCGTATCCAGAGCGGAGAATGTTCTTGCAGTACCGCTGGGTGCGGTAAACAGAGGAAATATCGTCTATGTAAAGGGCGAGAAAACGGACGATAAGGACAAAGCTCCCGACGGCTACAGAAGCGCAGAGGTAGAAACGGGAATAAACGACGATTCGTACATAGAGATAAAATCGGGACTTGACGAAGGCGAGGAAATCCGTGCCGGAATGGTAGCAACGGGAAATGACACCTCAGGCTCGGTAGAAAACCAGCAGATGGGCGGAATGCCCGGAGGCGGTATGCCGGGCGGCGGAGGTATGCCCGGCGGCGGTGGCGGAATGCCCGGCGGAGGCGGCCCCGGCGGCGGTGGTATGAGATAAGGAGGTATAGGAAGTATGCCTCACTTGGTAGAATTAACGGACATTTATAAGATATATCATATGGGCGATACGGAGGTACACGCACTTGACGGAATATCGCTCAATATAGACAAGGGCGAGTTTGTGGCGATAGTCGGACAGTCGGGTTCGGGAAAATCCACCTGTATGAATATAATCGGCTGTCTTGACGTTGCAACAAGCGGTCAGTACCTCTTAAACGGCAAGGATATAAGCAATTACACCGATGACGAGCTTGCGGCGGTGCGCAATAAAATGCTCGGGTTTATATTTCAGCAGTATAATCTTATTGCAAAGCTCAATGTTATAGAAAACGTTTCGCTGCCGCTTTTGTACGGCGGTGTAAGCGACTGTGAGCAAAAGGAGCGTGCAATGGCGGCTCTGGAAAAGGTCGGTCTTGCGGATAAGGCAAAAAATCTGCCCTCACAGCTTTCGGGAGGTCAGCAGCAGCGTGTGTCGATAGCACGTGCGCTTGCGGGCGACCCCTCCGTAATACTTGCCGACGAGCCTACGGGTGCGCTCGATTCACGCACGGGACGTGAGGTTATGCAGTTTCTGAAGCAGTTGAACGACGAGGGAAACACCATAGTTCTTATAACCCACGATAACTCGATAGCCGCCCAGGCAAAGCGGATAGTCCGCATAACGGACGGACATATCGTATATGACGGCCCCGTTTCGGGCGATAAAATAGTAGCGTCGCAGGATCGTGCGGGCATAGAGGAGGGTGAAGCGTAATGGGTTTCGGAAAAAGCTTTGCAATGGCGATTTCGAGTATTATAAGCAATAAAGTACGTGCCTTTCTCACAATGCTCGGCATTATAATCGGTATAGCGGCGGTAATAATACTTGTAAGCATTATGAACGGTCTTACGGGTATGATAACGGATACTTTCGAGGAATTGGGTACGGAAACAATAACCGTATCAATTATGTCGAGAGCCACAACCAAAAAGGTTGAGCCGCAGGAAATGTTTGACCTCGTAAACGAAAACCCCGAGCTTTTCAGCGCCGTATCGCCTTCGGTAACGATGAGCGCTACGGTAAAAACAACCGAAAGCGGAGATGATTCCATAACCGCATCTGCACAGGGCGTAAGCGAGGATTATGCGGATATGAAAAGCCTTAATTTATCGTTCGGGCGGTTTTTGCAATATGTAGACTGCGACCGTGAGGAAAAGGTCTGCGTAATCGGCTCGTACGAGGCGAGATATTTCTTCAACAGTGCGTCCGCCGCACTGGACAAAACATTAAAGATAAACGGCGAGCTGTACCGCATAGTCGGCGTGCTGGAGGAAACGGAGGACTCAACGCAGTCCTCGGCGGACGACTGCATTTATATACCGTACACCACAGCCGCAAAGGCAAGCGGTTCGGCAACTATTTCAAGCTACACCTTATCGGCGGCGAATAAAGACGTTGTAAACGACGCCGTAAGCAAGGTCAAAGAGCTTTTGAACAAGAAAATCGGCGACGAGGATTACTATAATGTTGTTTCGATGATGTCTATGATTGAAAAAATGGAGGACATTATGGGCAGTATGAGTACCGTTCTTGTTGCGATAGCCGGTATTTCACTGCTTGTCGGCGGTATAGGAATTATGAATATTATGCTTGTATCGGTAACGGAGCGCACAAGGGAGATAGGTATAAGAAAATCTTTGGGCGCAAAGCAAAAGGATATAATGCTGCAGTTTGTCATAGAGGCAGGAACGGTAAGCTGTATAGGCGGAATTATAGGAATTATAATCGGTTCTGCGGTGTCAATGCTTGCCGGAAGGCTTTTGGATCTGTCGGTAAGTCCGTCCGCAAGCGCAATTGTGCTTGCGTTCGGGGTATCGGTCGGAATAGGTATAGCGTTCGGATTTTTGCCGGCTAAAAAGGCGGCAAAGCTCAATCCTATAGACGCTCTGCGGTATGAATAAAAATGGAGGGTTTTAAGCTTATGAAAAAATTTATTACCGCCGTTTTGGCGGTCATTGCGGTGACCTTGGGAACAACGGCTTTTGCGGAAACCTGGAACGACAGCGACATAATGCCGCTTCTCGACTCGCTCGGAATTATCCGGGGCGACGGCTTGGGCAATTACCGCCTCAACGATTACGTAAGCCGTGAGGAGATGGCAAAGATTGCCGTCAATTCCTCGTCGCACAAGGACGAAACGGCAGTCGGACTCAAGGTTTCGCCGTTTAAGGATATTGACGCGTCACGCTGGTCGTCGGCGTATATTTTAAACGGTACGAGAAACGGTCTTTTCAACGGCTATCTCGACGGAACATTCAAGCCATACGATACGGTTACATACGAAGAAGCGGTCACAATGATGCTCCGTGTACTCGGATATTCCGATGATGAGTTCGGCATATCGTACCCGTACGGACAGGTAAACAAGGCGATAAGCCTTAAAATGACCGATAACGTAAATTCCGATTACGGATACCCCATGACACGCCGTCAGGTGGCAAGACTTGTGTACAATACGCTCACCGCACAGACAAAAACGGGTGGCGATCTCATAAATATATTTGATGCACAGATTGTCGAGGACGCAATAATAATCGCAACCTCGGCGGAGGACAGCTCGCTCGGCTCGGATAAAGTCTATACCACTTCGGGAAAGTACACCAAATATGACGGCTTCAGCGGCGATTATGTCGGCAAGCAGGGCGATATGGTGATTAAAAACCAAAAAGATCTGATATGCTTTGTTCCCGACACCTCGTCAAGCTCGGAGTCGGAGAAATATGTAATATATTCAGTCTTAAATGACGCCGTTGTCGGCTACAAAAACGGCTCTATGAGTCAGATAGACATAAAATCGTCAACCACCTGCTACAAAGGCACTATGGCAAGCACATATGCGGCCGTAAAGGGTGAAATGGAAATGGGCGACATACTGCGTGTACGCCGTGACAACAAAGGCGACGTTGATTATGTGGTTTACTCAAAGGGCAATATGGAAGGCCCGATAAAGGTTACAAGCGCCGATATGGTGAAGAACTATATAAAGAATTCGTCAACACAGGTTATGCGTGACGGCAACAAGGTTACGCCCGATGCGGTAAGCGTGAACGACGTCATCTATTACAGCGATGATTTGAATATGCTGCTCGCATATTCGGAAAAAGCAACGGGTATTTACGAGAGCGCATCTCCCTCACGTGACCAGCCGAACAGCATAACGATTTCGGGAAAAACGTACAGCGTTGAAAGTGCGGAGGCGTTTAACGATTTATCGTCAAGCGGTCCGTTCAGATACGGCGACACGATTACCGTTATCTTAGGCAGAAACGGAGCGGTAGCCGGCGTTGTAACATCTTCGGAAACAACGCAGACAACAAAGTACGGCTTGCTTGTCGAGGCAGGCAAAAAGAACTTTACAAACAATGACGGAACAACGTATTCAAGCTATTATGCGGACATAATAGCCGCAGACGGAGTAAGATACGAATATGCGACGTCAAACGATTGCTCAAGCTATCTGTGTTCGATTGTAAAAGCAAGCTTTGAAAACGGAAAAACAACCGTAAGAAAGCAGAACGGACAGGGCGGAGCAAGCGGCAAGGTTGATGCGGCAAACTTCACAATCGGCGGCGAAAAGGTTGCCGACGACTGCAAGATTATAGACACAATCGGTTATTACAATACCGATACGCCGATTTATAAATCGGTGTATCTGCAAAGACTTGACGGTATGACGCTCACTTCGTCAAACGTCCGCTACAGCGCAAAGAATGCAAACGGAGAAATATCGGAGCTGATACTTCTGGACGCAACGGGCGATTGCTACGAATACGGACTTGTAACAAGCGGAAACAGCAAGACAAACACGTATAAGGTGGATATTGACGGAGTGCAGTATCAGACGGAGTCCTCATCGGGCGCATACGTGTATACGCCGTGCAAGGCGCTTGTTTCGGGCGGTGCGCTTGAAATAAAGAGCTCGCTCAAGAGTCCGAACGGAACGGCAAAAAATCTCACGCAGTCGACAATCGAGATTAACGGCACGGAATATAAATTGAGCGATAAGGTTGTTGTTTACACCACCAAAGCGGCGGGATATTATAACAAAGCGTCGATTAACGACGTTATAAACGGCGATTATTCATACACCGTATATTACGATAAACCGCAGTCGGAGGGCGGCAGAATAAGGGTAATAATAGCAAAATAATGCCCCATACCACGCAGGACAGCGGCTTGCTCCTGCCGAAAAGAAAAACACATATAATTTTGCGGTAGGGGACGAGGTAGATTATAATATCAAGTGCAATAAAATATAGACTTCATACTCAACATAGTGTAAAATATAATTGAAGAAAA
>CAKSPN010000134.1 GCA_934481375.1 uncultured Clostridia bacterium | reverse complement strand
TCATAATCCAGCTTTAAAAGCATATCCTCCTTAATCATTTTTTCAATCATATAATCGGAGGGGATTATCACATCATAGCTTACGCCGCCGCTTTTTAATTTGTTGTACATATCCTCGTTGCTTGCGTATGTGGTGTAATTTACCTTAAGCTTTTTGCCGTGAGTTTCGTAATAGTATTTTTCAAATTCGGCATTCACGTCAACACTGCCCTCGGAGCCGTCCGATATGTATTCGCCCCAGTTGTAAACGTTTAATACTTCCGTTTCCTCGTGTCCGCAGGCGGTGAGGAGTAAAAGCAGTAACGGTAAAATAAATATTTTCTTCATTATTTGTTTGCCTCCTTTGCCGCACCCTTGCGCTCGGCAAGGTTTGAAAGTATAAGAAGCACAAGCACCGCTCCGATCATAAGCGCCGATAATGCGTATATGTCGGGTGTGACTTCCTTTTTTGTCATCGAATATATCAGCAGAGGAAGCGTCTGAAACTCCGTACCCGTTGTGAAATAGCTTATCACGAAGTCATCGAGCGACAGCGTAAACGCCATAATAAATCCCGAAACTATGCCGGGCATAATGCTCGGAAGCTCTGCCTTAAAAAAGGATTTCACCGGCGTACAGCCGAGGTCCATTGCCGCCTCTACAAGCGATTTGTTAAGCTGTAAAACTCTCGGTCTTACCGAAAGAATAACATACGGCAGACAAAACGTGATGTGCGCAATGAGTATTGTCCAGAAGCCGAGCGTTTCTTCGAGTTTTAAAAGCGTTCCGACGAATACGAACAAAAGCATCATCGAAATACCCGTTACAATGTCGGGATTCATCATCGGCACGTTTGTAACCGAAAGCACGGCGCCACGCACCGCACGGTTTTTGAATTTGCCTATGCCGACAGCCGCCGCAGTGCCTATAAGCGTGGAAACAGCCGCTGCCGAAAAGGCGAGAATAAGCGTGTTTTTCAGTGCGTTAAACGTTGCGGGACTTTTGAAAAGCTCACGGTACCAGTAGAGTGAAAATCCCGTAAATCCGCCCGTATTTCCCGTGCTGTTAAAGGAAAACAGCACAAGCACCAGTATCGGTATGTAGAGGAGAATAAATATAAATGCAAGATATACCTTTGATATTGTTTTCATCGTTTTTTGCCTCCCTCCGAGTCTGCAAACCTGTTCATAAACCAGAGCGATAACAGCACCAGTATCATCATAACGAGTGAAATTGCCGCACCTGTGTTGTAGGTGTTTACATTCTGAAACTGTCTTTCTATCGTGTCGCCGAGCAGGTCGAAAGTTCCTCCGCCGAGCTTTTGCGAAATGTAGAATGTGCTTATGGACGGCACAAAAACCATTGTAACGCCCGAAATTATGCCCGAACTTGACAGCGGAAGTATTACCCTTGACAAAACCTTAAAATGACTGCATCCGAGATCCGCCGCCGCCTCGATAAGGCTTTTGTCAATCTTTGATACGGCTGTGTAGAGTGGAAGCACCATATACGGAAAAAAGTCATATGCCATACCGAATATTACGGCGCCTTTTGTTCCGATAAGGTGTACCTTGTTAAGCCCCATTTGCGTCAGGATACCGTTTAATATTCCGCCGTCATCCATAATTGCCATCATGGAATATGTTCTTATAAGAAGATTTGTCCACATAGGCAGCATAAGCAGCATCATAAGTATTTTCTGACCCTTTTTGTCCGAGCGTGACATAATGTACGCAAGCGGATAGCCGAGTATAAAGCAGAAAAACGTTGCAATTACCGAAAGGCTGACCGAGAGCGCAAAGGTGTGTATGTGCTCTTTTAAGGCGAAGATGTTGTCAAACGTAAAATCTCCGCCGGCGGTCGTGAATGCAAAGTATATTACAAATATAAGCGGCATTACTATAAACATAACCGTCCATACAATGTGCGGATATGCGGCAATTCTGCCGGAAAGCGTTTTAGTTTTTTCCAATTTGCACCCTCCTTTACAGATCCGCATTTGAAAGCTCGTCTATTTCGTCGCTGAATGTCGAGTAATCGCCGAACTGTCCCGAATATTTTGATTTCTTCATTATATGTATTGCGTCGGGCTCGATAAACAAACCGATTTTTTCATCAACGTCAACAAAATCGGTAGTCTGTATCATCCATTTGAAACCGCCTATATCGACAATGATTTCATAATGCACGCCCTTAAAGGTTACGGACGTAACAACGCCTGTGAGCATGCCGTCCTCAACCGCCACAACGTCCACGTCCTCGGGACGGACAACAACATCCACTGCCTCGTCCTTGCCGAAGCCTTTGTCGACACATTCAAAAGTGTGTCCCGAAAACGTGACCTTAAGGTCCTCGTTCATAATGCCGTCCACAATGTTGCTCTCGCCGATAAAGTCCGCAACAAAGGCGTTTTCGGGTTCATTGTAAATATCGGTGGGGGAGCCTATCTGCTGTATTTTTCCCTCAGACATAACAACAACCACGTCGGACATCGAAAGCGCCTCCTCCTGGTCGTGCGTTACATATATAAAGGTAATTCCCATCTGTTTCTGTATTTTTTTAAGCTCGTTCTGCATATCTTTTCGAAGCTTTAAATCAAGAGCGCCGAGCGGCTCGTCAAGCAAAAGTACCTTTGGCTTGTTGATCAGCGCGCGTGCAATCGCCACACGCTGCTGCTGACCGCCCGATAAAAGCGTTACGTTTTTGCGCTCAAAGCCTTTGAGCGCGACAAGTTCGAGCATTTCCTTAACCTTTTTTGAAATTTCCTTGTGCGGAAGCTTTTGCAGTTTAAGCGCAAAGGCTATATTTTCGTAAACGTTCAGATGCGGAAAAAGCGCATACTTCTGAAACACCGTGTTAATATGGCGCTTGTAGGGAGGAATATCGTTTATCTTTTTGCCCTCGAAGAATATTTCGCCCGTGTCGGGTTCTTCAAAACCGCCTATTATTCTGAGGGTGGTTGTCTTTCCGCAGCCGGACGGTCCCAAAAGCGTTATAAACTGCTTGTCATAAATATCAAGATCGACATTGTCAAGCACATTCTCACCGTCAAATTCCTTTGTTATGCCCCTAAGTTCAATTATTTTTTTCATAACATTACCCCTTTCCGAAACAAAAAAAGACAAGCGCTATACATCGCTTGTCTGTAATATACCTAAAATTTCCGCAAAGAAAAAGGATAAGGGTTTGAGAGTCTTACGCACTCTTATTGACCGTTTCACAAGTCGATGTATATTCATCGTTTATGGTTATAAAGTAACCAACTTATAAAATTTGAGCTTCTAACTCAATCAATAAGGCAGTTTACACTGCCAACCGAAATAAATCGGTGATTCGGCGTTCGACCCGGCTGTCCGTATGGCCTCGGCTAATTTCTTAGCGGTCTTTGTTTTTACTTGTAAAGTATAGCACACAGAAAACGGAATGTCAAGAGGAAAAGACAAAATTATTTATATTTCACGTCTTACCGCCTCGGGAGTTTTCCCGTATTTGCGCCGAAACATACGGCAGAAGTAGCTTTCGTCGTTGTAGCCACATTTTTCGGCTATTGTTTTTACTTTCATTTCGGGATTGTTTCCGAGCATAAAGAACGAGTGCTCGAGCCGTATTTCGGTAAGCCGTTCAAACACCGTCATTCCGTATTCGTTTTTGAAGTCACGGCAAAGCTTTGATTTTGAATACGGGTACACGGATAAAATATCCTCGAGAGTAATTGCTTTTGAAAAGTTTTCCTCCATATATCCGCATATCTTTTCGAGCGGCGACGCTCCCGTTCCGACCGCACGCGAAAAAAACATCACAACAAGCGAAAAGGCGCGGGAGCAGAGGAACGGCTCGTCCGCGCCCGAAAAAATATTGTAAAAATCCCCGAATGCCGCATACAACTGTGAGGAAGCGCGCCCTTTGTATACCGCTCCGCCGTCTGCGCCGAAATATTCAAACAGCGCATCTCCGCCGTCAAATCCCATAAAATATGTTTTAAAATCGTCCGTTCCGCTGTATTCGTGCGGTAAGTATGCCGGCAGAAAAAACATATCGCCTTTTTCGAGCATATACGTTTCGCCCGAAAACCGCAGAACGCCGCTCCCCTCGGATATAATGAAAATCTGATTGAAATCAAATCCTCCGGGACGCACGGTCTGCGCCTGCGGAAAATTCACCGATAATGTGTGAGGGTGGAGCGGAAACAGATTATGCTTTTCATTCTGATACAGTTTTACTTTCATATTGACCTCCCTTGTATGGAATATAATTATATAAAATCAATAATAATTATATTGACTGTGCGCTGTTGCTATAATATAATACTATTATAGCAATAATTCGGAACAGTGTCAATACATTGTCGGAAAGGAACGGTTACAATATGAAAAAAATATGTATTTCAAAAAAATGGAGTTTTTCATCGCCCGATTTTAAAACAGTAACGGAGGTTGATTTGCCGCACGATTTTCTTATCAATCAGCCGAGAAATCCGAAGTCGGCGGGCGGCGGAGAAAACGGATATTTTGACGGCACAGGCGGAAGATATAAAAAATATGTGCCGCTCGGAAACGATGCGCATTACATACTCGATATAGACGGAGCGTATATGTGCACGAGGATTTATTGCAACGGCGAGCTTCTCGGTATGCATCCGCACGGATATATGCCGTATCTTGTTGATATTTCGGAGCATGTGTACAGAGGAATAAACAATAAAATCGAACTGACAACGGAAAATCTTCAGCCGTCCACACGCTGGTATTCGGGAGCAGGCGTTTACCGTGATGTGTTTATGTGGTCGGGTGGAAGTATCAGAATAGAGCCGTGGGATATGTTTGTAAAGACTCCCGACGAGAATACAATAGAAATCAACACAATAATAACCTCGGACGAGAACAAGCGTGCAGAGCTTGCTTTTGAAATATGCGATGCAGACGGAAAAACCGTTTGCAGTGAGAAAAAGATGATCAGCGCCTCAAAGGGAAAAAATAACGATATAACGGTTATTTCGATTAAAAAAGCACATCTTTGGGATATTGACGACCCGTATCTGTATACGGTAAAAGCCACAATAACGGCGGACGGAGAAGTAACGGATACGTTTGAAACAGCGTTCGGAATACGCACGATTGCGGTGAACGCAAAAGAGGGATTTCTTTTAAACGGAAAATCCATAAAGCTTCGTGGCGGCTGTATACACCACGATCACGGCGCATTGGGTTCTGCGGAATACCCTGCGGCGGTGCACAGAAAAATATCAAGACTTAAGGAAACAGGCTTTAATGCACTGAGAATTGCCCATAATCCGCCGTCGCTTGCGCTTTTGGAGGAATGTGACCGTATAGGTATGCTTGTTATGGATGAGGCGTTTGATATGTGGAACGTTCCGAAAACAAGACTTGA
>CAKSPN010000133.1 GCA_934481375.1 uncultured Clostridia bacterium | reverse complement strand
AGTATGTCCTCAACCGTATTTCCGTATTTCCGCTTAAGCTTTTGCAATAATTCGAGGCGATCCTCAATCTCATTCAACTCCGCCTCGTCATACTCAACCGTTTCGGCAAAGTTTTTGAGTTCGTGCGCATTGTCCTCTATCGAATACATAACCTCCGACAATGAATTATAAATGTTTTGCAAATCATCATTCAAATCGGAAATCGAGGAAATCGCATTTACGGCAACGCTCAGTCCGTCATATGCACAACGAAGTTCGCCGCCGTCGTAAAGCTGTGTATACGCTTCATTTGCGGCAGATGATATTTTCTCCGCATTTTCGAGTATGTCACGCCGATTTTTTAATTCCTCCTCCTCGCCCGAAACAAGTTTGGCAGAGGTGATTTCGTTAATCTGATATTTTAACAAATCCATTCTTCTGAGCTTTTCCTGCTCATCATCGGAATTTGCCGAAAGCTCGGCTTTTAAATCATTGATATGCCGATATTCGGCTTTGTATTCAGACAAAATCGTTTCATTTTCAGCATATTCATCAAGGAATAAAATATGCTTTGACGGATTTAACAGCGCTTGATTATCGTGCTGACCGTGAATATTTACAAGCATATCCGCAGTATCACGGAGCATACCGAGCGTTACCACACAGCCGTTTATTTTCGCCGTGCTTTTTCCGTCCGAAGTGATGCGGCGTGTTATAATAATCTGTCCGTCCTCGGTATCAATGTCATTGTCCGAAAGAAATTCTGTTACTCTGCCGTCGGCGTCAAACACTGCCTGAACAAAAGCATACTCCGCACCGTGACGCACAAGCTCACGGTCGGCACGCATACCGAGTATCATATTAATCGAATCGATAATTATTGATTTTCCTGCGCCCGTTTCGCCTGTCAGGATATTAAATCCGTTTTTCAGATTGATTTCCAAATTATCGATTACCGCTATATTTTTTATTGATAAGCTGTTTAACATATCGTAAATCCTCAGACTCTAATTTTTAAAAGACTTTCTCAGCTTTTCGGTAATATGCAAAGCAGACTCCGGACTTGACGCAATAATAAGCACCGTATCATCGCCTGCGATTGAGCCGAGAAATTCGTTTTTCATTATGGAATCGACAGATGCGGCAACCGCATTTGCCATACCCGGATACGTTTTAATGACTACGGTATGCAAAGCGTTGTCAATATCAATAACCGCATCGGAAAACATATTAAGTTTCTTTTCGGAATCGTCCTCAATACCTCTTGAAATTGAATAAACCGAACCGCCGCCCTGCATGGGAACTTTTATCAGACCCAAATCCTTTATATCTCTCGAAACCGTCGCCTGCGTTACGGCATACCCTGCCTTGTTCAGTTCCTCTATTAACTGCTCGTGGGTTTTAATCGGTTTTTCCTTTATTATTTTTACAATCTGCCCTTGTCTTTTATATTTCATCTTTTAAATTCCTTTCAGCTCAATTTACTGAGAAGCGTTTCGTAGAACGACTGACTTCCCGTTTTTATAAGCCTGAATGCATATTTTGATTTTGTAATCCTTACTTTATCGGCTCCGCTTATATATCCGCACACGTCACCGTCTGCCGTAACAACTGCGTTTTGTTCCGATGTGCTGTTTTGAAACTGTATTTCTATATTTTTTTCGGAGCTTAATATTGCACTCCTTACCGAAAGCATATGTGCACATATCGGAGTTGCGATATACAACTGCATTGTCGGGTCAACCACGGGACCGCCTGCGGATATTGAATATCCCGTTGAACCTGTCGGAGTTGCGATTATCAATCCGTCCGCCACGTATCGGTGTACCAGTTCGCCGTCCGTATATAATTCAAGATTTATTAATTTCTCCCCCACCGTTTTTGAAAAAACGATGTCGTTTAATGCATGGTATGCGGCGATCGAGTTGTCACGGCGCAATATTTCCGCTTTAAGGAGCATTCGCTCCTCTACCGTATAATCTCCGCTTAAGAGCTTATCGAGAGCATCGGTCATATTTTCAACTTCCACTTCGGTCATAAATCCTATTGTGCCGAGGTTTATTCCCAATACCTCAATATTGTTTTTGGCGCAATCGGTAGCGCATTGTATTATAGTACCGTCGCCTCCCAGGACAATTGCCGTGTCAACCTCTTTATACAGATTGTCGCTGTAAATTACGTCATAACCTGCTGCTTTGTATTCTGTCGGCATATACAGCTTTGCCTTGCCCGACAAATATTCAATAATCTGCCTTGTATTCACAAGACCTACGTCTTTTCCCTCGTTAGGAAGTATTGCTATCTTTCTCATTACATAATACCCCCAATGCATATTTATACAGATATTATACACCATTTTTTCATTATTTGCAAGCAAAAAGCGAAAAAAAGACAGTAAGTTTTCTTACTGCCGACGTTAAAACAGCAATTTACAGGTTGACAAAACCGATATTTTGTGATATACTGATTAACGTATTTCGGAGAGGTGGCCGAGCGGCTGAAGGCGCAGCATTGGAAATGCTGTGATGTGAAAGCATCCGTGGGTTCAAATCCCATCCTTTCCTCCATGACGGAACAAGCAAAGCTTGTTCCGCTTTTTTATGCAAAAAAGGTACGCCCGATCGGGCGTACCTTTTAAATCAAACATAAGATAAAATCAATTCGCATTCTCCGATAATTGTCATATCGGACTCCTGCGACGGGACAAATATGCTGTCTCCTTTTTTTATATCCGTTTTTTCACCGTTAAGTTCAAGCACCGCCGAACCCTCGGTTACTATTACCGACTTAAAGCTTTCCGTATCAAGCTTTATTGTAACCTTGTCCGAAACGTCTATCTTTTCGGAGGTGAAATATTTGCATGATGCGATTAATCTCGTTTTGTATCCGTCAAATTCTTTTATTTCGTGACTGTTTTCGCTGTCCGAAATAGGCGTTGTATTTGAAACCGCAATTGCTTTTTCAATATGCAGTTCTCTCGGCTTTCCATCAGCACCCCTGCGGTCATAATCATACACACGGTATGTTGTGTTGGAATTTTGCTGTATCTCGCATATCATAAGTCCTGCGCCTATGGCGTGCACCGTGCCGGGCTTTACAAAGAACACATCGCCTTTTTTCGCATCAACCTTATTAAGCACCTCGGTAAGCGTATTGTCCGCAATTCTTCTGCGGTATTCGTCAGCCGTTATCTTGGTTTTAAATCCGTAATACAGCGACGCTCCCTCTTGTGAGGAAAGAACATACCAAACCTCCGTTTTTCCGTACTCGCCCTCGTTTTTCAATGCGTATTCATCGCTCGGATGCACCTGTATGGATAAATTGTCCTGAGCGTCTATAAATTTTATCAGTATCGGAAATTTGTCAAACGCCGCGCCGCGTTTGCCGAGAATTTCACGTCCGCATTTTTCGATATACTCCGAAAGCTTTAATCCCGCATATTCGCCGCTTGCGATAACGCTCTCGCCGTCCTTGTGCGCCGAAAGCTCCCAGCTCTCGGCTATTTTATCCAAATCACACTTTTTGCCGTACTCCGTGCGAAGCCTTGTACCGCCCCATAAGTAATCCTTAAATGCCGGTTTTAATAATACTGCTGATGTCTTCATTTTGTTCCTCCCGAAAAAAAATCGCCTTGCTATGGTTTGATTATACCACAGCAAGGCGACCTTAGTCAAGACCGTTAAAAAATCGTCATTGCAAAGTAGAGAGCAAAATCCTGGTCGTTTGCCCAATCGTCATAAAAATCTCCCGTGTGTTGATCCGCTTTAAACGGCAGTACATATGCGCAAGACGCCGTTCCGTCCTCCTTAAACAGACAGAAACAGTTTTTAACGCAATTTATTGCTCTTTCACGATATTCTTCATCACCCGACAGCAGATAGTACGTGTTCCACGAACGTGCCGACAAACAGCTCCAGTAATGCAATGTATCTGCATAAAGCTCCGATTTTCCGAACCAATAATCGTCCCAGTATCTTATCGGCATATCGTTTGTTCTGTAATCGGGCTGCATACCGTCAAAACGTTTTAACACCTTTAAATGATCCTGAACATATTCCTTGTATGATGTATCGCCCGTAATAAGTCCCATTTCGCATATATAGGTTACGGCAGGCGTTACAATAGTCTGCTCAAACGTACACTCCATCGGCGGATAATTAAGTCCTGTATCAACCATATTCTGCACGTGCTGTTTAAACTCATTAATTACCTCCGCCGTGCGTTCGTCATTACCGGCTTTTTTAAAGGCGTCAACGGTAAGCTTCATACTCAATCCGTTGGGATAGAATTTTTTACCGCCCTGCGTGTAATAAAATTTAACCGCTTTGTATGCAGTATCTATGTACTCGTTCTCGCCTGTGAGATTATAAAGCTCACACAAAAGCGTTATCATCCATGGTGCATTATACAAGCGCACGGTCGAATGGTCTTTGCCCTCCGAATTAAAGACCTCGCCCGTTTCAAAATCAATTATCTCACGTTTCATAAATTCTACCCACTTCATAAGGCTTTGATAGAATTTTTCATTTTTGTGCGTCTGCAAATATCTTGTTATAAGCAGCGCCATTCCGAGACGTTCACGGCAGGCGTTATGATCCGTCACCTGCTTATCATAAAACAAAGTCTTTTCTTTATTATCATATATAAGATATGCGCCGTCTACATGGCTTCCTTTTCTGCTGTACTGCTGATTATCAACAATAAAATTGATGCGCCGTTCAAGAATTGTTTCAAAATCGCTTACCGAATATATGCTTATATGCGTGCGCTTTTCATCGGCAGTTATATTAAATCTGTTTTCGCCTTTCTTTTCGGCATTGTATTTCACGCTTATTTTGTTGCCGCTTTTCGTATATGGAATATTTTTGCCGTCAAGCGTAATTTTTATATTTTCCGCATCGGTTTCAAACGAAAATTCCGCCGCCTCATTTGGGTATACGGTATACTTTTCCGATACCGGGCATATTTTTCCGTATTCTTTTAATTTGTCAAAAAAATCCGCTCCGCCTTTGTGTACAAACATTTCCCATTCTAATGTAAAACTTTCGCCGCTTAGGAGTTCTATTCCCTCCGAATGAACGATTATATTTCCTCTCGTATTTGAACGAATTGTCTGATTTGCCCTGTCTATGCTGTATGCGTCAATCGCTCCCTCTGTTACAACAATGCCTATGTTGTAATCGGAAATTCCCTGCTTTAAAGCATTTATCCAGCTTTCCGTTTCTCCCGTCCATATATGTGTATTTGAGCAATGCTTTTGGCTGATGTCGGCGGATTTCCATTCATCGCAGAACGGTATGTAAATTCCTATCTCGCCTTTTCTTATAAACACATCGCCGTCGATAGTATTTTTAAACGTATAGCTTTCACGATATGTACCCAAATCCGTAAAACTTCTTTTTACTGTTATATCAAGCTTTCCGTTTGTGAAGTTGCTTACGGACTCGCTTTCGTTTTCCGTAAAATCAACAAGCTCCGTC
>CAKSPN010000132.1 GCA_934481375.1 uncultured Clostridia bacterium | reverse complement strand
AAGACTTACCGCAATTCCCCGCTCGGTGCGCTGATACATTCGCAATATATAATTCGGCATTGCGCGTCCTATATTGCCTATACAGCATTCCGGAAAATGATGCGGCTGATACGCCATTTTCGGAGTATTTGCAAAATCATCTATGGTTGTGCTGTTTCTTGCGCATATCGCCTGATTTACCGTTGAAAAGTATTGTATGGCTTTGAAATACGGGCTTATCGCTCCCATCAGCGCATTAAAGCAGGCTTTTTCTATTTTATCCGCATACTGCGAATTGCCTGTTGCCTCAAGCAGATACCCCATAGACCATGTGTAATCGGAAATAACGCACGACTCATGAGCCTGCTTTGTTTCATTGCCGTATGTATACTCGCTGCTGCTGTGAACGCCGTCAACGAGCATATGATAAAGGTCTATCTTTTTGTATCCGTTTACTGCGGCGTCCAAATATCTTTTCTCGCCCGTATACGTATACATTATTGCGGCGAGCTTTGCCTTCTCGTTATATGAAACGCCGTGCTGATACGGTTTTTGATCTGTCAGCATAGACGCCGCATTTGACTGCTTTTCCTCCGAACAATCAAACATTTCATATGCTTTCTTTGCCTTTTCAAGCAATCGGGCATCATTAAAATGCCCGTATAATCTAAGCATACTTTCCACATTGACAATATCACGGTGTCCCGTATATGGATCATCGTCATTCAGATAATGTGTCCTCATTTTTTCAAGGATTTCCTCATTGCCCGTTTTGCTCCATAAAGCATACAGTGCTCTGAAAAAAACCGCTATAGGCCATCTGTTGTATGTGCTGTGAGCTTTAAGCTCCTCAGGACCTATAAATCCGTCGCCGCCGCTGAGCGCGCCCTCTATCGACGGCTTAACTATATTGTATATTTCGTCATCACCGAGCAGCGCCCATGCGCGCACAAGACTGTCTATCCAATATCCGCTCTGCTCGTACGGCCACCATTCCTCCCAGCCGCCGCTTGCCATACTTTTATACCGCCAGCAATTTGTATCAAACGGGTATCCGATTTTATGAAGATTTCCCGGCATGCCGTTCTTTTCGGCATTAAGAAACTCCCTCTGCCAGCCCTCGGGCGTTATTTCCGAAAAACGGATTTCATTCAGTTTATTATAATTTTCCATTGCTGTTCCCTTTTACTTAATCGTTTCAAAAACCTTAAACCATGCATTCTTTATGATCATATGCCCTGCGGAGGTGGCGTGAACTCCCTCTCCCGTCCAGTTTTCGGCGGGAGCGATTTCAAGCGCTTTGTTAAATTCGTCCTGCAAATGCACACAGGGAAGGCTATACTCATCTGCAAGCTTTCGTACAATTGCAATACGCTTGTCCATTTCGCTTCTGAAAAAGTCCCAATTTTTATCTGTTGCCGTTCCGTGAGTTATATACGGCTCCATAATAATCAGCTTTGTGTCGGGCAGATAATTCTTAACGTCCTCTATCATCATCTTTAAGAACACTTCATATTTATCGGCGCTCAATCCGTTATTAAAATCAATTTCGTGCCATATATCGTTTACGCCAATCATAAAAGTAACGTAGTCGGGTTTCATATCAATACAATCCTTACGCCATCTTACAAGCATATCAATTGACTTGTTTCCGCTTACTCCTCTGTTTTCCACTTTATATTCGAGCGGATATTTATATCCCAGCTCTGCGGCGACAAGCGCAGGATAGCCTGCGCCTATATCCCATTCGTTTCTGCCTGCGTCCGTAATCGAATCTCCCTGAAATAAAATCATTTTCATAGCTGTAAATACTCCTTACTTTATTTTTTCATATACGGGAATATCTCCTTTTCCCATAATCCAACCGCCGGAAAAGACTTCATCGCTCCAATAGTCTTTCCATTCGCCATTCGGCAGATAGACTTTTCTTTCCGTTTCATCTGCCGTAAACGGCGCAACGAGCAGATTATCACAGAACATATACTCATCGTCAATATTCCACGTTTCCTCATCGTCCGTGAAATCCATCACCAATGCTCTTACGGGCGGTACGCCTGTACTGTGATATACTTCAAACGCCTTTTTAAGTCTCGGAATAAGCTTATGTCTTTCGGTGAGAGCCTTTCTGACCTCATTTTCAAGATTAAAGCCTTTCCACGGCACTTCTTCGTAATACCAGCCGTTTATAACACACTGCGGCGAAAAAATCACGTTCCACAGTCTGCCCATAAGCTCTTTTTCCGAATATGCCTCACGCATTTCGGGCGCCCATAAAAGTCCCGAAAATCCCGAATTTACAAGCGCCCGCAAAAAGTCCTTTCGGTCATATAAATCACTGTACAGAACAAACGGATATCCTGCGCACAGCGCCCCGGCGCTGCGCACCTCGGAAAGCGTTTTCACCTTACCGAGAGCCTTTAATATCGCTTTCATATACAGCGCTCCGAACAGGCTGTGATACTGCTCGCCGTCCGCTCCCGAAGGAAATTCGGAGCAGTTGGGAAATCCCCAGTCCTCACGGAAGTCGCTGTTATCACATTCGTCAAGCTTAAATCCGTCTATACCGAGATTTACAAGCTTTTCTCTGTGATAATCGGAAAATATCTTTGCACCGTCAGAGGCAAAATCCGGAACAAGTCCTTTCCAGACCTCGTAATCACCGCTGTAATCAAACATTTTACCGTACAGCGGCGACTGCGGCGCAATATATGCGTGTTCCCACAGGTTTATATGAAATCCTTTAGCCTTAAGCTCGTCTATAAGCTCTTTGTAATCGGGAAATCGCTCGTTATCCCATAAAAACGTACAAGGATAACTGCCGCTTTGCCACCCGGGCTCAAATCCCAAAATATCGCACGGAATTTCGGCAGTTCTGAAATAATCCGCAAATGCACGAATGTCCTTTGAATTGCTCCTTCCGAAACAGCGGTACATCACGCCCAATCCCCATTCGGGGACATCACAGCCTCCGCCCGAGAACATATTATACTGCGAAACAACGTCCGTTATATTTTCGCCCTCGAACAGATACAGGTCAATTCCCTCCGCAGACGGAATAAGAACAGTCATATACTTTTCTTCCCTATTCTCTCTTTTTTTGTAGAGTTCATCGGTATCTATTGCTATATCGGTGTTATCCGCATTTTCACGCCGCTGTTTTTTTGTAAAGCCGCAATATGCTTCTATATACCTTGCGGTATCGAAATATATTCCGTAACCCTTATTTGTAACGAAGAACGGTACGGGCGCATGAGTATCGCCCGTATTCGCCGCAGGGTCGGAATTTACTCTCAAAGTCAGCTTATAGCCTGTATGATTAAAGCTTTTAAGCTGAAGTCCGAAGCCGTAAATCTGCTCGTCAGGTTCAAGCGGAAGTTCGACAACCACGCCTTTCGGCGTATGCTTCATTTTTATTTTGCTTGTATCGTACTTTACCGCTGTTTCCATATAATTCAAATTGTCGCAGAATTTTGACGGAACAAACTCCTCCGGTTTTCCGAATGTGATTTTTTTCATATAAACTCCTTTAGTCCACGTTGTAGATAATGTACTGTCTTGCGGCGCCGAGATGCGCAAGCGAAAACATTTTTGACGCAGACGCTCCGTATGACTCGGCAGGCTTCAAATCGGATATTGAGCCGTTTCTCACTATAGGTCTGCCTCCGTTATAGTCATACACCAGAACGCCTCCGCCCGCCCATTCCGCATGCATAAATGCGCCTGTTGTCTGTACTTCACGATTATATCCGTCGCCGGTATAATTGCCTCTCTGCACAACAAATTCCGAATCGTTTACTATGCTGTAACATTCCTCAAAGCGGTTAAGCTCCGTATCAGAGAATGAAACATCTTCCGTAAGCTCGGGCAGTGTGTCGGGACCTATGATTTTTCCGTTTACATAAATAGGCTCTACCTTGGTTATATATCCGTCCTGCTCATACAGCCAGAACAACTGACCTTGCTTGTAATTATCAAAAAGCTGAAGATTTTTTGAAGAATATTCTTTTACCGTACCGTATTGTGCAACCGTAAAGTTCAGTACCGGCTCGTCATCTTCATTAACACCAAGGCTTGTTTCATCAAGCATTACTATGCAAGGACTGTTAAATCCAGTTACCGCTCTTTCTTCTGCTGTTGAGTCCGAATAATACACCATTACCTGCGGAACAAGCTGACTGACATCATAGGCGTCCATTTTTATCACGCCTTTTGAATCGTCAAGAACAACCTTTGAATATTTACGGTCATCGGTTGTTTCCGTAAGCGGGACTCTGAAGATTATCTTCGGCTCAAAAAACGCACCTCTCCAAACTCCGCCGTCATCATAAAGCACACGTCTTCTTGTATCTGTTTCAACGCGGTATTCCTTTGTATCGGAATATCTTTTGAGCTGATCGGACGTATATCCGTCACCCGTGCCGATTGAAGCCGTTATGGTCTGTATATCGGTGATTGCGTCATTTTCGTCCGTCTTGTATTTTATAACCTGCGAACGCCCAAAAGACGGATTTGCCATTTTTGCCGAATTTGCCAGCATTTCACGTGCATTTCGGCTTTTGACGCTTTTTCCGTTTATTTTCAGGCTGCCGCTTACATTAAAACGCGTTCTCTTTCCTGTTGAAGTAAGCAGCATCATCTCTGTCGGGAGATTTTCATTATCCGCCGCTTTATCATAATAAGCGTTTATGATATATCCGTATTTCCACGAAGCCGAATTGCTCTTAAGTGCGGCAAGGTGTCCGTAAGCGTCAAGATAAAATTCATTCTCCTGCGAATTCCACTCACTGCCCTCCGATGAAAAATAATTGCTCTTTGCGATTTTGTATTCCTTATCGCCTATTTTTGCGGTACGCTTTGTTTCGTTATAGCTTTCCGCCTTTCCGCTGACGGTTTCCGACGATACAGTCATTTTCAGATATTTAATATCCGAAAGCGGCAGTCCCGTCTGCGTGTCACATTCATTGTACGGCGCATAAATGCTTAAGATGCTGTTCTTTTTAAGCGATGATATATCTATCTTCTTTTCGCCCGACTCGTTCGTCTTGTAGATATTGAGGTATGCTCCCGTACTGTCATATAATTTTATATATGTCAGGTTGCAGTCAACCTCATATCTCGGTACTTCAAAATCAAATATTATATTTATTTTGTCATTGTCGAGCGACGCACTTTTTATAAAATAGTTTTTGCACTCCTCTATCGACGCTACGCTGTATGTTGAGCCGTCGTCCTCTGATATAAGCTTAACCGTTCCGTCCGATATTTTGAAAATGCTTTCATTATATGTTCTCTGCGGAACAGTTCCGTTATACAAAAGCCTGTAATCGGAGGTAAGCTTTGCACGCTGAGTTTTGTCCTTATCATAGTATTCCAAAGTTTTTGAGCTGAAATTAAATCCTATAATATCCTCTGCAGAAATTATCACTTCTTTCGCTTTGCGGTTTTTGAGCATATACTTGAGATTATCGTCCTCATCATAATAATAAGATGAGGACGACAATCT
>CAKSPN010000131.1 GCA_934481375.1 uncultured Clostridia bacterium | reverse complement strand
GCGTAACGGTAACCTCGTTAAGCAATGACCTTTCGGGAAATACGGTTACGGCAGAGGCGGTATTCACAGCAAAAGAGGCAGATATACCCGACCTTGCGCCGAACGGCGATATGGAAACGGAGGACAATAATTTTGTTGCGGCGTATGCAAGTCAGGGACACAATGTAAGCTATGTAACCGATGGCGGCAGCAAGGCGCTTTGCTTTGACGCAACAGGTTCAACGGCATCAGATTGGGCGGTATCGTGGCTTTGGTATAAGACCGAGCTTAAGGCAGGTCACACATATTACTACAGCTTTGAGGGAAAAGCAGACCCTGTAACCGGAACGGGTATTTCGTTCTGGTTCACGCCGGCAAACAAGAGCTGCTATGTAACGAATGAGTATACAAAGCACAGCGGAACGTTCATAATGACCGAGGACAGTGACAAAATCGTATGGTTGGCACAGAACGAAAACACCGCAAAATATTATATAGATAACTTTAAACTGTATGATGTAACGCGAGCAAAAGAGATATCGTACAGCAGTACGGGAGCGGCTTTGGAAGTAACCGCGCCTAACGGAATAGTCGACAATGTAAACGATAAGGTTTATGCGGTAAAGGGAACGGAATTAACCGTAAAAGCAACCCCCGTTACAACATATGGCAAGTATACCAAATTAAACAACTTGACAAAGACAGCGGAAAATATGTACAATTACACTGTAACCGATAACGGCAGTTTCGGTATCGAGTATGCTGACAGTATTACATATGAAATCGACGGAGCAAACGTAAAAGTAACGGCACACGACGCAGGAGAGCGTTCGGTAATATTTGCAAGCTATGACTCAAACGGCAAAATTACGGGCGTGCATATTGCAGATGCCGATACTTCCGCACAGGATCAGACGATAAGCGTTGCGTCGGGATTTGAAAGCCTTGATAACGTCCGTATATTCTGCTGGGACGGCGTTGACACAATGATGCCCTTAAGACGTGCGGCAAGCAAAAAGACTGACAATCCGCAGATATTTGTGGTGGGCGATACAGCCGCCGTAACAACAGGCTTGTCACATAATGAAGGCTGGGGAACATATTTCGGAGGATTGCTTGACGGCGCAACCGTAATAAACGAGTCAAAGCGTGACACAAGCTTCAATGCTTTCTTGCAGGAACAGCTTTATACGGATATGCAGTCGAAGTGGAAGAGCGGAGACTATTGCATACTTGCTTTGGGCGTGGGCGATGCACAAAACGATAATATTACGGTTGAGGCTTATCAGAGCGGCTTAAACGAAGTTATATCAAAGGCTAAAGCCGCAGGCGTAACCGTTATACTGTTAAAGGAAACAAGAACGGCAGACGTAAAAGACCTTGCCGCGTATGATTTAATCCTTGAAACGATTGACGAAACGGCAAAAACAAATTCGCTTGACGTGATTGACCTTGAGAGCGCAACACGGAATATTCCCGAGGTATTACTGCAGACCCGAGGAAACGCACTCACAAAGTCGGGTGCAAGATTTGTTGCCGAAACTATAGCGGAACTTCTGCATACAACAGGCAGCGAACTGCAGTATTATGTAAAATAATATCGTAAAAGGTGCAAAATGCGTTCAATGAGCGCATTTTGTACCATATTTTAAAGACAGAAAGGAAACATGGAATGAAAAAATGGCTGCATTTAATACTTGCGGCGGCGCTTTGCGCATCGTCCGCAGTACCCGTGTATGCGGAGGGAAAGAGCAATTTTAAAACCTATGTAGAGGGATATGAGGACAGAACATTCCGCCCCAATCAGACAATAACGAGAGCGGAAGCGGTATCGCTTGTTTCGGGGCTTGTTGACGATAAAAGCACACCGGTGTCTTATCCCGATGTAAACAGCGGCGCATGGTATTACAATGCTTTGTGCAAGCTTAACGCAAACGGTTTCCTGGTGAATTTTACGGGAAATTTTGAGCCTGATAAGAACATTACAAGGCTTGAGCTTTGTGAGTTTGTGTATATGCTAAAGCATGATGAGCAAAAAGCGCCTGCGGAAATGTTTGCCGAGCTTGTGAGCGAGGGTATTGTCAAAGGCTATGGGGACGGTTCTTACGGCGCTGAGGCAGACGTTTCACGTGCCGAGGCGGTCACGCTTATAAACCGTGCGCTCGGCGTTGCGGCAAACGCTGATACTACATATGATTTATACAGAAACACATTTAAGGATATGCCTCTTGATCATTGGGCGTTTTACGACGTTTTAATTGCGGCAAATCACAACAGGGAGTTTATATCGCTTCCCGAAGCGCCTCCCGAGGATTATGCAACAAAGGTATTTGATAAATACAACGAAAAGGGAAACGAGTGGCAGCATGTCGGAATGATAAACGACAGCTACCGTGAAAAAGGTATGATTGAAGGCGGCGAAGGCTGTCAGCGTATGAACGCCGTTGCGATTTCCGCCGACGGAATGTTCCTTATCGAGGGAAACGACCGATGCGTTATGCACCGCTCAATTGACGGAGGAAAGACCTGGGAAAAGTGCGGCAGAGGTATTCATTCCAAGAATAACGGCGCTTTTGCAATCGACCCGAATAATTCAAAAAAGGCAATCGCCTATACGGACGAAGGCTTGTTTATAACCGAGGATCAGGCGTGGTCATGGGATTTGACGCTTCCGCAGAAAATGGTTGTAGGTCAGCTTCAACTGCGTGAATGTCTTGATTACGACGCATCAAGCTACAGCGAAGAGCTTGACGGCTCGGCGGTTGCGTATTGGTCAAAGAACTATTGGTGGTATATAGCGCCGCACTATAACGGAGGTATGATAAAGTCGCTTGTGGGCAAAATCAGCTCCGAGGACGAATTACCGGAGATTGACGATCCCAACTCGAAAAAGGGATTATGGAAAACAACCGACGGCGGTAAAACGTGGTTCGTCGTAAATGAGGAAATGACCGACTCGATCATCAAGGTAAATCCCGAAAACGGAACGGTGTATGCCGCAAACGAATACGGATTTTTCCGTTCGGAGGACGGCGGCGTAACGTTTGAGCATATTCTGTCGGGGTCAATGATATGCGGTCTTGACGTTATCGCAACATATCCGAACAGAGTATATGTAAACGATTACAAGGGCGTGCTTGTATCGGAGGACAGCGGAAAAACATTTAAGCGTGTGAACGGCAAACTTCCGCAGTCATATGATATAACCAATATGTACACTCAGATGGCAAACCTTAAAGTAAGTCCCTTAAATCCGCTCAATATGGTTATCGGCTATTACGAGGGTTTCGGAAGATACCGCTGCAGTAAGTGGTTTTCAACGGACGGCGGCGTAACCTGGACACAGTCAAAGGAAAACGACGAGCTTGACTTTGTAGGCTCGAACAACCGTGAACCGATGTTTGTGTGGAGTCCGGTTGAGGAAAACAAGGTATGGAGCTTCGGCGGCGATTGGATAGTATCTTCAACCAATGCAGGTGAGGAATATAAATGGGACTACGAGGGCGGTTCGGCAATATTTGTAGACCAAAGAACCATATTTAACGTGTACGATTCCAACCTGTTCTATTACGGCTCGCAGGACTTCTGCGGTGCGCTTACAACGGACGGCGGCAGAAACTGGGAGTACATATATAAATTTGCCGGCGGACGTCAGGGCGGCTTTGTGTACGGCTCATATGCGGCAGATCCGAAAACGCTTATCGCATTGGTAAATCCCGGCTGGCATTCAAATGAAATGCGGCTTATGGTTTCACGTGACGGTGGAAACAACTGGGAGGATACAGGTATGGTCAGAGATGAAAACAACCGTAAGAAATGGTCAGAACGCTGTTATCAGTCGCCGACCGACAGAAACGTTCTGTTTGCGGCACAGTTTAGAAGCGCCGATTACGGCGAAACGTGGGAGAGAATGGACATTGACGCAGTGTATACGCATAACCCGTACGGACAAAAAGAGCTTTACGGCGGTAAAGATCAGTATGTAATGGTATCGTACGACAACGGCGCAACATGGGAAAAATTCTGCGAGGTAATGATACCAAAATCGTGTGCGGAAAATCCGGAAACAACCGAAATATGGGATATTACATATGACGGAATAAACAATATTCTCTATTATATTTCGGGAAATGCCGGAACGGGACAGCACTTTTGCAAAGTACAAAACGGCGTAACAACCGAACTTTCGCAAAACCGTGTGATCGTTGACAAGGGCAGTAATATGCAGCTTTGTACTGTTGACCCGAGATACCCGAACGTTATATATCTGGGCGGATACAGCAATGCGTATATAAGCGAGTGCTCCGTACAGCGCAGTGTTGACGGCGGAGAAACGTTCCAGGTTCTTTCAAATACGAATGCGGATATTTCAATAGTAAAAACGGGACCGGTCGGCGGCGCGGAGCCGTATGACCTGATAGTAAATCCCGAAACGGGCGAGCTGTGGGTTCCGCAGGACTGCGCAGGCTGGACTAAGATAGCGCCGCCTTACGATAATTAATTGACAGGGGAGATAATTATGAAAAAGAATATTTTAAAAAGGATTGTTTCCGCTGTTACCGTCTGCACCCTGTGTTTGCAGGGCGCGGCGGCAGTAACTGCGGCGGAAGCAAACCCGAAACAGAACTTTTTTAACACCGCCGCCAACGCATTTTACAATATGCTCGATAAGGTTGCGGACGCAAACGGATATGAAAATACTGCTTCGCACGAGTTTGAAGATGTTGAAGGAATAGGCAAGGCGTTAAAGACCGTCGGCAACGGACAGTACGGAGCAACGTCGATAACAACCTATGCCGCATGGACTCCGAAAGAAAGCGCAAAATATTTTGCGTTTATGTATCGATATACAGGCAATGACAGTACCTCACAGATTTTTTACTGGGACAATAATAATCATGCCGAGTTTAAAAAGGACGTTCCCATACAGGGTGACGGCGAGTGGCGTGTTGCGGTGGCGGATTTTTCGGATCAGCTTCCGCAGATGGGCGCAAACATAAACTGGTACAGATTAAGATATTTTACCGACAAAGCGGAGGCATATGCAACGCCGTTTGAGTCTGCAAACTACAATATCTTCAAAAATAATCCGCTTATAACGTCCGTTGACGCAGACCTTGCTCCGCAGGCAGGAGCGGCTCCCATTACGGATATTGCGGACGGAAATTATACGGTAAACGAAGTTACATGGTCTGACGAAAACGGTGATGCGGTATCGGAATTTGAAGCAAATAAGACATATAATGTTCATATTTCGCTTACTGCAAATGAGAATTATCTCTTTGCGGACAGCGGCTATGAATTATCCGGCGCAAACAGCACAACAGCGTCCGTTGACAGCCACATTTACGGCAATACTCTTACGCTTGACGCAGAGTATGACACGAAACCGCTTGAAATCGTATCCTCCGATATAGAGGACGGCAGTACGGATATTGAGGTTATAAATACTGAAATGAATGTAAAGTTCAGCAAAAAGATAAACATAGGCTCAATATACGCTCCGGGAGCAAT
>CAKSPN010000130.1 GCA_934481375.1 uncultured Clostridia bacterium | reverse complement strand
AAATAAAGGAAAGGCTGTGAAATTACTATGGCACAAGTATTTAAAAATCTTAACCTCAACGGAAAATCGGTTGATATTGTCTGCGAAAACGGAAAAATAACCGAAATCGGCAAAACAGAGCTTAACGGCATAGATTTTCACGGTCTTTCCGTATATCCCGGTCTTATTGACATACACACGCACGGTGCGGACGGTGCGGATACTCTTGACGATACTCCCGAAAAACTGTCCGTTTTTGAGGCAAAACACGGTATAACCTCGTTTCTGCCCACTACCATGACCGTGTCGAACGAAAAGCTCTCCTCCGTACTCAACAAGCCGCTCCCGAAAGTGAGCGGTGCGCAAATTCTCGGCTATCATCTGGAGGGTCCGTACATAAACGAAAAACACAAAGGTGCGCAAAACAGCAAGTATATCCGCAACCCGGATATTTCGGAATTTTCAAAGTTTCAGAATATCAAAATGGTTACAATCGCACCCGAACTTGAAAACTCCATGGAATTTATAAAAGCGGCAGACGCAGTTGTTTCAATCGGTCATACCGACGCCGATTACGATACAACCGCCAAAGCGGCGGACGCAGGCGCAAAATGCATAACGCATATCTTTAACGCCATGCCGCCTCTGCATCACCGTATGCCGGCTGTTGTCGGCGCCGCTTTTGACAAAAATATGTATGCGCAGGTTATCTGCGACGGCATACACATTCACCCCTCCGTAATACGTATTCTCTACAGACTTTTTACGGCGGACAGACTGATATTGATAAGTGATTCTATGCGTGCCACGGGACTTCCCGACGGAAATTACGAATTCGGTGCGCTGAATATAATTGTAAAAGACAAAATTGCACGCACCGAGGACGGTGCGCTTGCGGGAAGCACTTCTACATTATTTGATTGTGTAAAATCGGCAATACGCTTCGGAATACCCAAAGACGACGCTTTTAAAATGGCGTCCGAAACGCCTGCAAAGCTTATGGGCTTTAACAAGGGCGTTATAAAAGAGGGATACGACTGCGATTTGCTCGTTTTAGATGATAAACTCAATATCAATGCCGTAATTATCGGCGGAGAAATATTTAACGGCGGAGGTTTTTAAAATGAAAGTAATTGTATGCGATAATTATGACGAAATGTCAAAAAAGGCGGCTGAACTCCTCAAGGAACAGCTTGACACAAAACCCGACAGCGTTCTTGGATTTGCCACAGGCTCCACGCCTGTAGGTACATACAAATGCCTTATTGATATGTACCAAAAAAAGGAGATTGATTTCAGCAAGGTAACTTCGTTCAATCTTGACGAGTATTATCCGATAAAGCAGGATAATCCGCAGAGTTACCACTATTTTATGAATGAAAATCTTTTCAATTACATAAATCTCGACAAATCGAAAATACACATTCCCAACGGCGATACCGAAATGCCGCAGGAGGAATGTATTGCATATGACCGTGCCGTTTCCGAGGCAGGCGGAGTTGATCTGCAGATACTCGGCATAGGCAGAAACGGTCACATCGGCTTTAACGAGCCTGACGAAACGCTTGTTGTGCACACGCACGTAACCTCGCTTACGAAGAACACAATCGAGGCAAACTCACGTTTCTTCAAAGAGGACGAGGTTATTCCGACACAGGCTATCACTATGGGTATGTCAACCATACTGAGCGCAAGAAAAATTCTTCTTCTCGCAAACGGACGTGCAAAGCACGACGCCGTGCGTGAGCTTTTATCGGACGGCATTACGACAAGCAATCCGTCAACAATGCTTAAGCTTCACCCCGACGTAACGCTTATCTGCGACCGTGCCGCATATGCGGATATGCAGATAGGAATTGACATCGGCGGTATGAGCGTTAAGGTAGGCGTTGTTGATGAGAACAAAATCATCGACAGAAAATCAATTCCGGTTGACGAAAATGCCGACGCTCTCACGCTTACCGAATTAATTGCGGACGTATGCCGTGAGTTCTCCGAGGAATACCCGATTACGTCAATCGGAGTCGGCACACCGGGATACATAAAGAACGGCTGTGTTACGGCTGTAAATCTGCCGTTTAAGAACTATCCCCTTGCAGATGAATTGTCCGCAAGGCTCAACGTTCCCGTTGCTCTCGGAAACGACGCAGACTGCGCCGCTTTCGGCGAGGCTCTCGCCGGAGCAGGCAAGGACGTGGAAAATATGGTGCTTATAACGATAGGAACGGGCATCGGCTCGGGAATTATCATTGACAATAAAATTTACAGCGGCGCAGGCTCTGCCGGCGAGGCAGGTCACATCTGCATAGAGCAGAACGGCTTGCAGTGCAACTGTGGCAGAAAAGGCTGCTGGGAACAGTATGCGTCGGCTGCCGCTCTCATACGCAATGCAAAAAAAGCGGCGTCGGAAAATCCGAACAGCGTTCTTGCGTCATTTGAAGAAATTACGGCTAAATCGGTATTTGAGGCAATGGATAAAGGTTGTGAGGTTGCAAAAAAGGTATTCGACAAATACCTCGATTACCTCGCATCGGGACTTACGGACATTATAAATCTGCTTGACCCCGAACTTATACTCATTTCGGGCGGAATTTCAAATGCGAACGGAAAGCTTCTTAATCCGCTTTTGAAAAAGCTCCCCGATTCGGCAAACGTTGCCATTGCGGTACTTAAAAACGACGCCGGAATAATCGGTGCGGCGGCGTTATAATAAAAGCGGCAAAAAAGAGTAATCGTTTTTAAACGATTACTCTTTTAAATTGCTCTTTAATTCATTCAAAATATCTTCCGACGGCACATCAAACTTTACCGCTTGCATATTTAACGCTTCGTATTTATATTCGCCCATTTTGTGGTACGGTAAAAGCTCGACCTTTACCGGCTTATACGCCGACAAAAACCGCTTTATGTTACGCATTTCTTCTGCGTTATCATTTACCCCAGGAATTACAGGGATTCTTATATGCACGTTTGCGTTTTTTTCAAACAGCTTGGTTAAATTATTCAAAATTAGTTTATTTGATGCGCCGGTATATTTTTTATGTACTTCATCATCAAACACCTTTATATCGTACAAAAACAAATCGGTATACGGCAAAACTCTCTCAAAAGCGTCCCACGACACATTCCCTGCGGTATCAACCGCAGTATTAATGCCGCTGTCTTTGCATCTTTTCATCAGTTCTTCAAGAAACTCCGTTTGAAGCATACATTCGCCGCCGGAGAAGGTTACCCCTCCTCCGCAGCTGTCATAAAACGGCTTATCCTTTATAATTTCTTTGAAAATTTCATCAACGCCGTATTCTCTGCCGCAAATCTTTTTTGCATCATTAAAGCAGATAAAATCCGAATTTTCGGGCGTAATACCCTTGCATCTTCCGCAACCCGTACATTTATCTTTATAAAACATTATCTGTGGCTCAAAGCGCTGACTTTCAGGGTTATGACACCACTTGCATTTAAGGTTGCACCCCTTAAAAAACACAGTTGTTCTTATCCCCGGACCGTCGACAAATGAACTCCTTTGAATATCAAAAACAACACCTTTATTCATTTATCCGTATCTCCTCATTTTACATGATTTGTTCTTTGGATTAATTCATCTTGCAAGCCTTCGCTTAAAAATACGAAATAATCCGAAAATCCCGATACGCGTACACGCAAATTTTTGTATTTATCAGGCGATTTCTTTGCATTTATCAAGTCCTCTTTTGACACGTATGTAAGCTGAAAATGGGTTCCGCCCATTTTGAAATACGATTCAAACAGATAAACAAGCTTTTCAAAGTTTTTATCTTCTTTTACTAACTTTTCATCAAGCAAAACATTTGTTACGCTCGGTCCCGTCAAAATCGAATACGGATCGCATTTTGCAACCGACGAGAGCATCGCCGTAAGCCCGCTTCTGTCCTTACCCTCAGACTGACCGATTCCGAAATTTATCAGGTCTCCGTCAAATCTTCCATCGGGCGTTGCTTTTGTTTTGTTGCCGAAAATTTTATTATGCTCATTGTAACCCACAAGATTTCCGAACATCCACGGTTTTTTCAGATAGTTGTCGCCTGTATTCCAATCTTCAAGGCTTTTAAAAAATCTGTTGGCAACCTCATTTGAACAGTCGTCGTCATTTCCGAAAAACATTCCTTTTTTCAAGATATATTCTCTTAAATCTTCATAACCGCTCCAATTATTTCGTAATACGTCAATTAGTTGCTTCATTGTTATTTTCTTTTCATCAAAAACCAACTGCTTTGTCACAGAAAGAGAATCTATTACATTTGAAATTCCTATAAGTAACCCTACGGCAATATATGTGTCCGTTCCTCCTTGAATAACACTTTTTGCATTTTCAATACATCCGTCGATTAATATATTGCTCACCAAATTACAGTCTCGGCTACGTATATTTTGGAATCCGTTTCCTATTTTGTTTGCTTCCCATAAATCTTTAAACATTTCCTCTTTGAAAATATCATAAAAATCATCGAATGTTTTTGCTTTTATAATATCATCACTTCTGTTAAAGAATGTATTTTGAACGCATCTGACAATATTCATTGGGTCGAAGCCGAACACAATTCCTCCCGGCAAGGCAATCTCATTACAGCCGATCATTGTGTAATTTACTGATTTTTTATATGAAAAACCCGCATATTTCATCAAACCTTTTATTCGGGGTTCATCATTAACAAAAGCTATTCGTTTATTTTTATCTTTCCTCTCACAATCCATCATATAACGCAGAACTTCATGCGGCGTTTTCTTTGTCCATCTTAATGAAATCTGCGGTATCCATGTCGGCAGCTCCATAAGCGAATCAACTATCAGCCTCGATAATTCATTAAAGCCGTCCTCACCGTTTTCAAGATAACCTCCCACACAAAAATGGGATTCTCCGCCACGGGTAAATCTGTAGTCAGAAGCATGTACTTTTGTTTGCAACATTAAAAACAGCTCCTGTAAATACTCGGTTGCCTCTTCTTTTGTTAATACTCCGTCCTCTGTATCAGCTTTGTAAAAAGGATATAAATATCGGTCAATTAGACCAATACTGTCTGGCAGCAGGCCGAAACAAACATACAATGAAAGTATAGCCTCATAAAAACTTTTTGCGGGATTTCTCGGTACTGCTTTAAGCGATTGGGATAACCTTTTAAGATTTCTTTTATAGCTTGCGTTTTGTACGTTTTCGGAAAGTCTCAATGCCTTTTCGGAACATTTCTCCGCCCATTCAATAACAGCGTCGCAAATATCAATCTGGGTTTTCAGAAATTGAATTGCTTTTTCATCATTTTTATGGTTTTCGATTGAAGTTTGAATTTCCTCTTTAACGCCGATTATACCGCGGTTAATAATTTTTCCAAAATCCCCTGCCGAATGTTGCCATTCAAACGTAAGCAGATTGTCAACCGGCTTGTTGTAAAAATTGTCACAAGCAATGTTACTGTTCGCGTGTCCGTTTTTAGTGAAAACATCCGCCTCTACACTGCCATCGTCAAAAGTAAAATATCCGGTAAAGCATGACTCGGGAACAAT
>CAKSPN010000129.1 GCA_934481375.1 uncultured Clostridia bacterium | reverse complement strand
AACGGAAAATCTCATCTTATTATCGGGATTTACCTGATAATCCGCATAGAAAATATCGTCCCACGGAATCATACATTCATAAACAGTGTAACCGTCGTAACGCTTAATCCCTATCTTTGCATTCTCAAGCACTGTAGACTTGGGAGAATTTGCATAGAATGCTTTCTGCTTGTATACCACAGGTCCGACTCCGGGCACTTCGCCCACATTTAATTCGTTGAACACCGCCGTTTCAACCGAATTGACGTCAACCCTGTCATCAATACCGATTTGTATTCCGTCTCCGTTATGCGTATACTGCACGCCTCCCGGCTGATGATTTATGTAATAAACATCGTCCGTAACTATTGCAAGGAAATAGAAATTATCCTCGTCCCAAAGCATGGTGCCGCTGAAAGATAAATCTTCCACACCTCTCCAGGGCGATAGCAGCTGAACATAATCTTTGCCCTCGTTTGCGCCGATCCAACTGCCCGTCCATTCGTTTACATCAACTTTACCGTCTATTACAGGTTTGTTATAAGCATATGCCGCAGTCGAGAAGCATACCTTTTCTTTGGCGCTTATTACCTGACCGTCATCTGTTTCCGCAACCATTTCCAAATCAAGAACATTCTTATTTATTTGTTTTGGCAAATTGAATATGTACACAATTTCTCCGCCCGGCTCCAAATCAATAAACTTTCTCGGTTTGTTTTGTGATGCAATTTCTTCCGGCAATGTAATTTTTATTTCACCCGTTGTGCTTTTTTCATTTGCAATATTCTTTACAGTTGCCCTTACCTGCCATCTGTCCACATTATCTGCGGAATACTGCTCAGCCGTACAGGATAAAACTATTGATTTTTTTATGTTTACAAAATGCTTTGCCGAATAATATATATTTCCGTCACTATCGGATATTCTGATATGACATTCCATAGTGTCCTCACTGTCGGAAGGCACTGCAAGCTTTAACATAGCCTTGTTATCGGCAAAACCGTCGTTTTGAACTACATCGGTTCCGTCAACGCTTATTGTCAGCTGCTTATCGCTGTTCTTTACAAAGTTGAAAATAACCGTATCTCCGCCGGCGGCGTCTTTGACTATTGTATCCGAAACAACCGTTCCCGTGGTATCTGTCTGCTTAAAGCTTGTTATATTACCTTCAAGGTATACAGGGTCTTTGTCAAGCGTAAATGTGAATATTCCGCTTTCCGAATGAATTGTATCAACCTTGTTTCCGTAAGCGTCATACATTTCAACCGATTTACAGCCGAAATCAAAATTCATCGATTTGTTTTCGGACGTTGATTGCAGCATTACAATATTTTTTCCCGTTTTGGTATTATAACCGTATGTTGCATATGTGCTTGACTTTTCATTTACGTCTTGAATAAAGTCAAGAATTTCCGTGTTTACACCCAAAAACCTGTTTGCCGCGGTCATTGCAATATATACCTTTTTAGCCGCATATTCTACATGGTCGAATGTTTTGTGATATTCGGGCGGCCTTACCCAACCCCAGCGGTTTCCGTGCGATCTGCCCCAGCCGTCACAGAATTTGTAGTAGATAAACACATCGGCAAGGTTCATGGATTTGACCAGCTGATAAGATAAAACCGTCATCTGATACTGCTCTTTTTCCGTAAACTTATGCACAATATCATCTTTTCCGTCTGCGTTTGAAGCAAAACCAAACTCTGTTACCCAAATCTGTTTATCGGCGGCTCCGTATTTATTCATCATTTCTCTTAAATCCGTAAATCCCTGAATAAATCTGCGGTCTCTGAAACCTGTCGACCACTCGTAAGGGTGAAAGCTCACGCCGTCCATATAGTCCGCCAGTCCTGCCTCGAATGCTTTTTCGTGCCATTCGGTGTCAAGCGTTGTCTGCGAACTTGCGGAAGCCGCTGTGGCTCCCACCAGAACAACCGCATCGGGATTTACCTTCTTTATCGCAGCATAGGCTGCTTTACACATTTCAACATAACACTCTACAGGTGCAAGATTTTTATTTCCGAATGTAATGTTAGGCTCATTCCATATTTCAAAATAATTTGTTATTCCCTTTAACTGCTCAACCGTATCGGCACAAGTCTGCGCAAATTCCGCATATCGCTCCGGCGTGTCCGGCATATCGCCGTGCGCATATTTTTCCATATATTGATTTAGTACAACAAGAGTATCAATATTACTGTTGTCTGCAAAATCCTTCATTCTCTGAACGGCTCCGTCCGCAAGCACATACTTGCCGTTTGAATAAGACATGGCACGCGAGAATTCTCCTCGCATCATGCCCATTCCGGCTCTGCTTTGTACTTCGGCAATCGGTATCGCTTCGCCATAGTGCTTTTTGTCTTTATAAAAATTAACAAAATGCTCCATACTGCCCATCAGATTATTAACCGTTCCGTCATTAAATACATTCGCTACCGAAAATTCTGTTTTTTTCTCATTTTTTACAGTATTCTCGGGTGATGATTTTTTCTTTTGCTCAAATTCAAGCTTTACGGAGTATGTACCGTAAATTCCGGGGTTTTCTATTTTAAGCGGAACGTTTTTCTGTTCTTTTGCCGAAAACTCCGTTTCAATTTCCCCTGTTGCGACAGGCTCATCTTCTTCCTCATTATAGACCGTATATTTTGTCTTAACTTCAACATCTTCGTCCAATATGTTCAAACATTCGAGATTTAACTCAACAGGCTCATCTGCCGAAAAAATATTTCCGTAATATTTGGACGATGTTTTTTCCATAACAACCGGAACCATATTTTTATCGTCCACGTACTCTATTTTTATTTTTCCGAACACAACGTCCTCGGCAGGGTATACACGTGATATGGGGTCAACCGCCGCAAGCCTGATGTCCGAAACCATTCCCGACTGGACAGAATTATTGGCTCTGTAATCATCAAGAATAAACGTATAGCTTTTCCATGTGTTTGTATTTTCCATATATATTGTTTCCGTTTGCTGCCATGCGCCTACATTTGTGTATTCGGAATAATATAACGGATTGTACGAATCGTATAAAACACAAAACTTTCCGTTCCCGTCGTAATAATCGACCGTTACAGCAACCTGCGTATGTTCCGGAAGATTGCTCATAAAGTCATCATCAACATCCATCCAGACTTCCATTTTCCATGATGAGCTTATTGTCGATATGCCTTCCCTGCCGTCCCGCCAAACCGGCGTCATACCGTTGTTTGTGATTTTCAGGTTTTCGGTAACGATATTCGTTCCGAATGTAGCCGCTGCGTATGTCTTTTTTTCTTCTTCTTTTGCATACGCCAATGAGTTGCACAGTATAGCAGTTAAGCTCAGTATCAATATATAAGCAATAACCCGTCGATGATTGTTTCTCATTGTCATACCTCCCGTCTGATAATTTTATTGATTTTCCACATATTACACCTCATATATCTTAAATATATTGTATATGAATTACAGCAGGCATGTCAAGATAATACGTATTCTCTTATGGTCAAAAAGTAAGATGTAATTTTTGACTTTGTGCTTCAAAAATTGGATGTTTTTTAAGTCAAAACAAAAAAAGAGCCGTTCGGCAATACTTTGCCGAACGGCTCTTTTTGCAATAAGACTATATAGGCTTGCACTTAAATTTGTGGTCTCTCTTAATTTCAATTATGAAAAATTTGTGCCTATAACTCATTCGGATATGACTCTATAGCACCGTATTTACACACGCTCTTTGCACAATAAACATTTGAGCAATTAAGAAACTCCTCCAACGTATTCTTTGACAGCTCCGAAAGCATCTCATTTGTGATGTTATTTCGGTACAGATTATACAAAAATGAACCGCAGAAAGCATCCCCCGCACCCGTTGTATCACAAGCATTAACGGCTGCCGATGGTGCAAAGACAGAACACTTTTTACTGAAAGCATATGCGCCCTTTGAACCGCAGGTACAAAGTACCAGCTTGGAATTTTTCAAAATCTCTTTTGCGCCGTCTTTTATATCGCCGCCGCCCGTCAGAAACTCAAGCTCATCATCAGACACTTTTACAATATCCGCAAGAGGCAGAAATTCATTTACCGCCTTCTTTAACTTTTCTTCACTGTCCCACAACGGCAGGCGGATATTTAAGTCAAAGCTTATAATCGCTCCGTTCTCCCTTGCATACGCTATCGCCTTTTTATGCGCCGCTTTCATCGGGAAATCACCCAGCGATACCGAACAAAAATGAAGTGCGTAACAATCGTGAAAATCTGCACTTGTCAGATTTTCACCGCTGTATAACATATCCGCAGACGGATTTCTGTAAAACGAAAATGTTCTGTCACCGTTTTCAGCAAGGCTTACAAACGCAAGTGCCGTATTTGCTTTATTCGTGCGCACGGTATAATCAAGTCCTATGCCGTATGCGGCAAGTTCCTCCGCAATCTTATCCCCGAAAGGATCACTGCCCAGCTGTGTGATAAGCTGTGTTTTTCCGCCAAGCTTTGAAAATGCCCCAAGAACATTTGCAGGCGCACCGCCGACCTTCGGCGAAAATGATGAAACCTCCGAAAAACCGCACCCTTTATTATCGGGTATAAAATCAATGAGAGCCTCACCGACAGCAAACAATGTATTTTTCATAATTTACCTCTCAATTAAAACGTTTTAATTTCTTCTCCGCTTATTCTTAAACATAAAATATACTGCTTGGCGTCCTCCTCCCATTTTCCGTATGTAACCGAAACAACGGTACCGTCAGCCAAGACCTCCACTCCGGGGTATGCACAATCCTCCGCATAGCTCTTTTGAAGAAGAATTTTGCAGTCACCCTCTCTGCCCGAAATTATATCATCATATGAGCCAATCCATGCAACCCAGCTGCCGTAATAAGGAGAGTCGTGATTCATATCACGAAAGCTTATGAAAATTCTGCCGTCATTCAAGTATTTTGCGCAGTGTCTGTCACCCGTGAGAACTCCGTTAAGCTCTTTAACTTCGCTCCAGTTTAAACCGTTATCATCGGTTACCGCAAACATAGACTGCGTTTTGCGTGAGTTTTCACGCAAAAGAACCGTAATCTGCTTTCCGTCGGGTGATTTGATCATACACGGCTCGCAAAGCTTTGTCGGCTCTTTTGTTTTGCATATTCTCTCCGGCTCACTCCACGTCAGCCCTCCGTCCTTACTCCTGATTTGATACACTTCATAATGACCGTCCTCAAATGTATCGCCGCATACAGCCTCGTATACCTTTCTCCATGCGTCATTTTCTCTTTCGGGAGCCTCAACAAGCAAACCGACAGCATTTTTCCAGCTCTTGCCGTCATCTGAAATCTTCCTTTCAAGACAGCGTGTGCGCATATCCGCTTTTTCGCCTGCCCTGTAAATTTCGATTTTTTGAGCATTGCCTCCGTTTATAAAAGCTCCCTCATCATGGATAAGCGCCAGATATTCGCCCTTTCCCGTTTCAACAACCGTACTTATAAAATACGCCCCGAAATTGCCTATCGGCTTAAATTCCGACCAAGTCTTTCCGTTATCGAGCGAAACGGAGCTTCTGAGCGGATA
>CAKSPN010000128.1 GCA_934481375.1 uncultured Clostridia bacterium | reverse complement strand
TCGCCGGCATTCAAGCCCGGCAAAGGCTTCAAGGATTACATAAACTAAAAACAAAGCAGACAAACCTTAAACGGTTTGTCTACAGTCTGAAACGCCGTAAGGCGTTTTTTTATTGGCTCTTTTAAAGTAATATTTCTTTTCCATCTTCAGCCGAGCGGTAAAATCCCTCAAGTATTTTAATCATATTCAATCCCTGCTGAGGAACGAACATAGGCTCCGCTCCGTTCAAAACAACGTCTGCAAAATGCTTGATATTGCCCAGATGATGATGCGGATTATCGCCCAAATTCGGGAGGTAATCTACAGTGTTTCCGTACTCCTCGCCGAAAATTTTAAGCTTATCGTCTGCCGAGGACCACATCGCTCCCGATTTTGTTCCCCTTAATTCAACAAATCTCTGTTCCTTTTCTATGTTTGACGCCCATGAAAATTCTATCTGCATACAAGCCCCGTTATCAAAGCGTATAAAGCCCATTGCCAAATCTTCAACATCAAACGTACCGCCCGATTTTGCGTCGCCAAATCTTGAATTTACCGAGTCCGACACATCGGAATTTGCAAATTTTTCATAGGTACAGCCGCTTACCGCAATCGGTTTCGGATTTCCCATAAGCCACATTGACAAGTCTATCATATGTACGCCCAAATCGATAAGAGGACCTCCGCCCGACTGCGCTTTTGTTGTAAACCAACCGCCCTTGCCGGGGATACCGCGTCTTCTCTGCCAGCCGCACCGTGCCGCATATATTTCGCCCATTTTTCCGTCCGATATATACTTTTTAAGGTATGACGACATATTCATAAACCTGTTATTGCGTATAACCATCAGGGTTTTGCCGCTTTTGTCTGCGGCGTTTTTCATTTTTTCCGCTTCTGCGGTATTGATTGCGTCAGGCTTTTCGCACAAAACGTTCAAGCCTCTTTCAAGCGCTTCAACGGCGATTATCGAGTGAAGATAATTCGGCGTACAAATATCAATCGCATCCAGATCGGGGATATTGAATATTTCTTTATAATCCGTACACCAGAATTCCGCCCCGAGACGCTTTGCCAGCTTTTGCGCACGCTCCTCTATAATATCGCATACTCCGACAATTTCAATATTGTCAATTTTTTCGTATGACGGTGCGTGTGCATTCGTGGCAATTCCGCCTGCGCCTATAATACCGACTTTTAATTTTTTCATTGTTTTTATACCTCCTCATTGTTTTGTTTAAAAAAAGTATAGCATTTTCGGGATATGTATGCTATAATTATTTATAGAAAAAAATATCATTTTTTTGTTGTAGAGGTTTGGCATATGCAATACGAATTTCACGAAGAAGAAAAAGCGGTTGTTGATAATTTTGAAGTGCCTGTTCAGTGTCTGCTGATGAAGGTTCCGCACTCCGATGTGAATAACGCACGCAAAATAGATTTTCATTATCACGACTACATAGAATTTCTTTACGGGATAGACTGCGATATAAACGTGTGGTGCGAAGATGACAAGCATATACTGAAAAACGGCGAGCTTATCGTGATAAACTCAAAAAGACCGCATTTTGTTTTCTCAAACCAGGACGAAAGCACGTATGTTGTCATAAAATTTATGCCGCAGATTTTGTATGCGTCGGAGCAATCCGTGCGTGAATTAAAATACATTCTTCCCTTTATATCCTCCGCATACACGCACAATGTAAAATTAGGCAAAGAAGAGATAGACAACAGCGAAATACCGGCTCTGATTGAGAAAATAGTTGCCGAATGGGAAAACAAAGGCTTCGGGTACGAGCTTGCGGTCAGAATGTATGCGATTAATATTGTTTTATGGCTTTTGCGCTACTGGGACTCTCACTGCAATTCGCAAAAAAGCCTCATACCCCCGAAAGCTATGGCATCGGTGCAGAAAGCCATCGAATATGCGCAGAACAATTACAGCACGGCGGCGTCAAACAGTGCGGCGGATTTATGCTATATGAGCCACAGCTATTTCTCGAGATTGTTTAAAAAGGTTATGGGGCGAAGCTTTACGGACTATGTGAATTATGTCCGTATCAGCGAGGCACAGCGTCTGCTTATAAGCACTCAAAAAAGCATAACGGATATTTCGCTCGATGTGGGATTTTCCACAACCAGTTATTTTATAGACAAATTCAGAAGACAAGTGCATATGACGCCCAAGCAATTCAGGCAAAATTATTCCAAATCATAAAACCGAGCCTATCGGCAAAATATTGCCGACAGGCTAAAAAAGTGACATATCACTTTTTTCAAAACCACAATCCGAACCCCTTTCCGTAAAGGGGTTTTTCTTATTCCGCCGCCTTTACGAAAAATGTTAACAAAACATAAACTTGAATATTTGAGCAAAGTATTATAAAATATATAATGTATAATTATGATAGGAGTCAACTGTATGAAATCGGGAAAGCTTTTTTGGATATTCTTTGCGGCAGTCGTTTTCTGCTGTACCTCCTGCGGACGAATAACTTCGGACGGAGAAATTCAAACGGTGACAATATGGTCCGGCGATTCTCACAGCAAGGAGTTTATGTCGGATCGCATAAGTAAATTTAATAAAACAACGGGCAAAGACATAGGCGTAAAAATAGAATATGTCGTAAAACCCGATATTGCCAATATCCTTGAGGTTGCGCTTGTAACAAACCAGGCTCCC
Organism: uncultured Clostridia bacterium; assembly: GCA_934481375.1. GTDB lineage: Bacteria > Bacillota > Clostridia > UBA1381 > UBA1381 > UBA4716. The sequence continues at coordinate 2,905 of CAKSPN010000128.1, read as the reverse complement.
GATATGTTCGGCGGCGGAGTCCGTCTTGAATGGCTGGCGGCAAACAATTATATTCTGCCGCTTAATGATATAGAGGGCGGAAATGAATACATTGCGGAATACGACCCGAAATATCTTAACGCTGACTTTTACGGATATAAAAACAAAATATATACCGTTCCGTACAGCACAACTACATACGGTTTATTATACAACAAGGATATGTTTAAAAAAGCCGGGATTGTTGACAAAAACGGCGAGGCAAAGCCGCCGGAAACTCTCGAGGAGCTCAGAGAGTACGCAAAAAAGCTTACCACTCCCGACAAGCAGGAATACGGAATAATTTTCCCCGCAAAATGGGAGGGCTGGTACGGCTCGGACATTAATAACGTCGCATCGGTAAGCTCCGGATTTATAAACGGATACAATCCTGCGACGGGACGGTACGAGTTTGATGAAATAGCCGACATAATGAAAATATATGTAGGCATAAAAGAGGACGGCTCGTGTTTTCCGGGCGCCGAGGGTATAGATAATGACCCTGCGCGTGCAAAGTTTTCTATGGGAAAAATAGGTATGAAATTTGCCGGAAGCTACGACTATGCCGTACTTACAGAGCAGTTTATGGCAATATGCGACTGGGGAATTGCACCGTTTCCGAGACTTGAGCAAAGCGAAAGGCACAAGACCTTTGCCCATATCGGAGGTTCGTGCTGTATAAACTCGAATTTAAAAAGCAAGCTTTCCGATGATCAGATTATGACGATATACAGATTTATGACGGATAATGATATGCTTCGCGAAGCATACAAATCGGGAAAAACAATACCGTATGATTTTAACATTGTAAAAGATATTGAGCTTCCCGCAAAAATGGCAAACTGGAAAACCTTTGCCGAGTTTGTAAGCACTTCATATACACAGCGGGAATGGGCAAAAACAGAGGTAATCGGGAAAAAGAGCATAGTGTCGCTATGGACAGATGAAATATGGACGGGAAAAATACCGACCGACAAAATAGACGAGGCGGTTAAGGAATGTGAAAACGACAGCAATGACGGTATACAGTTATACATTGACACGCACCCCGATTATGATTACAGCCGTGACATTGATTTGAATTTCGACACAAGACTGCAATAATTTTTACACTATCGGGAGGGGGCTGTTCGTATGAGCAGATTAAGCATAAAAACAACCGCAAAAAAGCCTGCAAACGGGAAATCCCTGTCGAAGGCGGCACAGTGCTATCTGCTTATCGGAATACAGCTTATAGGATTTTTGGTTTTTACAATATGGCCCATTCTGTGGTCTGTGCAAAAATCATGGTATTTTTATGATATGATTTCCCAGCATACACGCTTTGTCGGCGCAGAGAATTTCATTAATGTTTTCCATGACAAGGCATACTGGCACTCATGGCTTACGACATTTGAGTTTGCGGCAATAAAGATACCGCTTGAAATTCTTCTGACCTTTACCCTCAGCGTTATACTGAGCAAAAAAATGAGAGGAACGGGCATTTTCCGCTCGGCGTATCTTCTGCCGAATATAATCAGCGTGGCGGTTGTAGGTGTGATATTCTCGAATATTTTTCAGTATTTCGGGGTCGCAAATATAATATTAAAAAAGCTTCATCTGATAGCCGAAAATATAAACTGGTTTGAAACATCAACAGGCTCAATGTTTGTTCTTATAACAAGCTCGGTATGGAACACCTTCGGAATGAGTATGCTGTGCTTTTGCACCGCACTTGATAACGTTCCGAACGAATTGTATGAGGCGGCGCAAATGGACGGTGCTGACGCTAAGCAAAAGCTTCTGCACATTACCGTGACCGTTGCCGCACCTGTTGTGCGGACAATTATTCTGATTGTAATAACCAACACTCTGCAAACGGGAGATTTTGTCATTGCACTGACAAACGGAGTCCCCGGCGGCAGTACATATACCGTGGCGGCATATCTTATAAACACATTTATGCCTGCATTTTCCGGAAACATTGTAAACGTCGGCTACGGCTGTGCTGTGGGTATAATCAATTCGCTTATATATGCTCTTATTGCATTCGTTTTTCTTAAATCAAGCGGAAAATATTCGCAGTTATACTGAAAAGAGGGCAGAAATGAAACAAAAAATCCTTAATGCCGCAATGTATGCATTTTTGTTTGCGGTATTTATATGGGCAGTGTTTCCGATAGTTTATGTAATATTATCTTCGTTTAAGAGCAACACGGAAATTATGGCTATTCCCGAAAGCATACTGCCGAAAGATTTTACCTTTAAAAATTATCAAAACGCATGGAACTCGGAGTTTATGAATATTCCCCGTATGCTTTGGAACAGCATATGGTTTACGGGGCTTTCGGTAATCTCGGCACTGGTGGCTTCGGCAGTAAGCGGATACGTTTTCGCACGGGGCAGATTTAAGTTAAAAAAAGCTGTTTTTGTTATGTTTTCGGCGCTTATGTTTATCAATCTGGGCGGAATAACCATTTACCCGACCTTTGATGTTTTAAAGGTATTCGGGCTTAACAAATCGCTGTTGGGGCTTGTAGTGATGAACTGCTTCGGAATGCCTGCCGTGAATATGTATCTTGTCAAAAGCTTTATAAATACAATTCCGAGAGATGTGGACGAGGCGGCAATTATTGACGGCTGTACGTTTACGGGCGTATTTTTCCGTATTCTTCTTCCGCTTTTAACACCTGTTATGGCGATGATTTTCATACTGAGCTTTCAAAGCTCGTGGAATTCCTACATAATGCCGACTCTGTTTACAATATCAAATCCGAAACAGCAAACACTGATAGTCGGCGTTATGATGCTGAAAAATTCCGGAGAGGGTGCGGTTTCGTGGGACCTTATGCTTGCGGGGACCACAATTGCAATGCTGCCTATGTTCGTTATTTATGCTGTGCTTAAC
>CAKSPN010000127.1 GCA_934481375.1 uncultured Clostridia bacterium | reverse complement strand
CATAATATCACAATCCGACAGAATTTTCAATTCCGAATACAAAAAAGAATAACGTGAAAACAAAAATTTTTTAACCAAAAACACACATTTCATACTTTGGTATGATGACAGCAGGGAAAATATGTGTTACAATAACTATATATGACTATGACGGATTTTTTTAAAGGAGCGGTGTTGCCTATGAAAGGGAAAAGTGCCGTAGGTCGCATATCGGCAAATGAAATTTACTGCGAAATAATATCACTTGGGAGGAAAACCACGCTATGAAAAAAACAAACAAACTGATTAGCTGTATTTTATCGGTTATAATGCTTGTTTCGATGTTTCCGCAAGCAATATTTGCCGATGAAACGGTTGCTAAAATAGGAGAGGAATATTACGATAATGTATATGATGCATTTTTTGCTGCCGAGGACGGCAGCGTGATCGAACTGCTTAAAGATGTATCAACCGACGGGGCGGAAATATATGTTCCATGCAAAGTCGAAATGAACGGATTTTCTATTACCGTGGACGACGGCACAGAGCTTGGAGTTTATGCTACGGAAGGCTCTGTGGAATTTGTCGGCGGTACAATAAACGGAAAGCTGGATATAGACGCCGCCGACGTTGACGTTACAGTAACCGCTCCGACAGATGCAGAATACGCAATAAACGGAGAGGTATACGTTCAGAACGGCAGACTGACCGTAAGCGGAGCAAAAGTCGGCGTTATAGGAGAAATATCCGGCAGCGGTCAATATATCGACATATCGGGAACAGAAAAAGCCGTTGACATTTCAAGCGAAATTCCGACATTAACGAAATATAAAATTGTCGGTTCGGCGGACATAAACGGCACAATGTCGGACGCAGTGTTTGAAGAAAATACATACATGGTAAACGGCGTTACGGCAAAGCATATCCGTATGGAGGAAATATCAACACCGCCGATAGCGGAACCTGCTCCGTCTATCACGGAGGACTCGTTGGAGGTATATACGGGACAATCCGTACAATTTCACGTAGAATACAGCGGTAATGAAAAGCTTAATGCTTATGCTCAAAAAGACTCAACCGACACTTCGATAGACGTTACGATGTCGGAGGATCAAAAAACAATTACCGTAACAATGGAAAAGAGTGCCGAGGCAGGAAATTATACGATTTATGTTCACGTTGTCGGAAAAAACGATTTGAAGGATTCGGCAACTCTCGTTGTCAAAGTGTGCGACCATGATTTGGACAGCACCTACAAATGCAAAAACTGCGGTGTGCAGATGACGGTGAATGTTATTGCATGTGACAAAGATTGGAACAAAACCTACAAATATTTTGAAACCATAGACGAGGCAATAGAATATATACCCGACTTTGATGAAAAAGATCCGTACGATCAGTACACGCTTCAGCTTCTTAAAGATGTCGAACTTGATCATGATCTTATAATCAAGGACAAATCTTTTGAGTTTACGACTTATGATAAACAGTATGAGCTTTCATTTACAAACGGTAAGTCTATGAAAATATCAAGAGATATAATATCCGACGGAAACTTTATAACCATTTTCGCCGCCTATAAAATAGGAAGTATTACGCTCGGAAAAGACGCAGATCTCACCAATAACACTCCTGTAATCATCGGCACGATGAACCTGGAGGACGAAAACGCAAAACTAAACAACATATTTGAATTCAAAATCAACAATTTATACGTTAAGGTACCAAACCTCACAATAGGCGATTTTATCGGCGCAAATATGGCATACAGGCATTTTGACGATAGTTTAAAGCTGGCCGATTGGGTTGATGACACAAACGTGACGGAAATACGTAACGTTGCGGTGCAGAAGGCTCCTATCCGTGATTTTACCGCCGAGGTTGACAGCGGCAGCATAGGTGCGGTTTATCCTGCGCAAATCGCCGTGAACGTGAGCGCATATACGGACAGCGGAACGGTTAATTACACTGCAACGGATTTGCCGACAGGCTGTCAGTATACCGCAGACAGCGAAAACAAAAAAATTATTCTGACGGATCTGCCGGCAGGAACGCACACAATCGGCATTGTTGCGGAATATGAAGGTTTTAAACTGACAAAATACGTGGAGGTTATGGTAAATCAGCGTGATATTGAGAATGACGACAACATAGCGGTTAAAATAAACGGAAACAACACACCTTGCTCAATTCCGTTCTCACGTGGTTTTCAGGCTGTTAATGTAAAAGTATATGATAACAGTATCAATCCGCCTACAGATATTACAAGCTCCTTTAAAATTGACGGTAACCTGTTTGTATTTCCCGTAGGCGACTACTCGGTTACCATTACGGCGACAGACGGCAATTACAAAGGCTCAAAAAGGGTTTCATATGCCATATCGGCAATCAATCCGGAAGTAAACAGGGATTACACGCTTGTTACCCCCACACTGCCCGTCTACGACGGCACGCCGAAAGGTGTGACGGTAACCGAGATTAACCGTTCGGGAGTTAGGGCAAGCGAGATAAAATATTCAAAGTATCCGTATACCGAAACGGTATCGGAGGCACCGACAGAAGCCGGTACATACTCTGTTTTCATAGCGCTTAATGGCAGAAACTACAATTCTATTTCGGCTGCAACGAGCTTTACAATAGTAAAAGCGGACGCTAAGATTGACTATACGGAGCCTTTTAAGGCAGCATACCCCTACGAGGATGAAAAAAAGATTGCCGGCAAGGTTGTGAACGCCGACAGCTCGGCAACAAGCGCAAAAGCACCGACAGGTCAAATAACCGTAACGGGAACTGCAGGTGTTGTTTCACCGACGGAGGTATTCAAGAAAACAATCGATCTTAACCCCGACGGAAGCTTTGAATTCAGCCTGCCCGACCGTTCACCTGATACTTCTCCGCTTTCCGCAGGTTTTTACAACTTTTCGGTAGAATATTCGGGTGACGACAATTACAACCAATATTCAGATGATGAACAACATTACATTGCTATCGGCATGACCAGGCTGAAGCTTAATGTTTCAAATACGGAACACAGATATGCACCCGGCGTTGAAAGAAAAATAACGGTATCGTCAAATTCAAAGTGGCTTACAAATGACGATTTTACCGTTAAATATTATCTTGTTGACGAAAACTCCGGCAAGCTTGCATCAACAGTGCCCGTGAGCAAAACAATTGCGGCAGGCAGATATTTGTACGTTGTTTCGCTTGAGGGCGAAAATGCGAAAAACTACGGAATGGATTTTGTATATGAGGTAAAAGACGGCAACACGGATCTTCCGAATTCCAGATGTACCAACGTAGGGTTTATGGACATTAAAGCGTCAAGCGATGTTTCGCAAAAGCCGATTTCGTTTGCAAAAGGCGTTGTAAACCTTAAAACGGGCGAAACATATACAAATACATTAAAGAACGAAAACAGTTCAACACTTACTTACGAGTCCTCCGATACGGACGTTGCGGCGGTAAATCAAAACGGTGAAGTTACCGCCAAAAAGAGCGGTACTGCTACAATCACCGCAACAAGCACAATGGAGGGCGCAACTCCCGTTTACGCAAGCTACACCGTAAACGTAAGAAAAGAGCTTACGCAAGCCGATTTTGAGATCGCTCCCGAAGTGAAAACATATGACGGAACAAAAACGGTGTCCGTTAAGGCTGTGCTTAAGAACAAGGCTGACGAAAACGACATTGTAAATGCGCAGATTACCGCTGAATTTGACAGCGAAAACGCCGGAGAAAGAACCGTAAACTACGAAATAACGGGTATTTTCGGAAAAGACGCAGACAAGTACGTTCTCGCAGACGATGTGAACTTATTAAAGGGAACTGTCGGCGGAACAATAGAAAAAGCGGAAATAACGGTTATATGCGCAAAGGTTACAACACGCACCTTTGACGGCACTGCACAGAATGCCGACGTATCGGCTATGGCAAACGGCAGAATTTTCGACAGTTCAAACTACACCGTTAAATACAACGGCGCAGACGAGGCAAAAAATCCCGGCGAATACACAATAAGCATTGTGCTTAACGGCGGATTGAACGAAAACTACGTTGTTTTGCCGTTTGAAGCAACACTTAAAATTGTAAAAGCTTCTCAGGACATATTCGCAATCGAAAACGTTCCCGAAAACGTTTATTACGGCGATACTTTCAGAGTAACGGCGGCGGCAGACGGAAACGTTTCGTACGAAATCACCGAGGGCAGTGACATTGCAAGCATTGACCCGACAAGCGGCATTGTTACGATAAACGGCGTGGGTGATGTGACAATCCGAGCGAAAAGCGAGCTTGACGGATACAACACAAGATTTGCAAACAAGACCTTTAAGGCAAAGCAGAGAATTTTAACTCCGTCGGCAAAAGCTGCCTACAGCGACGGCAAAAGAGTGTATGACGGAACAAACGGAGTCGACGTCGCAATCGAGCTTGACAACGTTAAGACAGGCGAAACGGTTACGGCGTCCGCAAGCGGTACAATGATAAACTCCGACGCAGGCAACGGCAAGCTTGTGTATGTTTCGGGAATTACGTTAAGCGACACGGAGCATTATACTTTAAGTACAAATTCATTGCAGACAACCGTAAACATTGAGCCGATTGAAATTACAAAATGCGATATTTCGGCATCAGGCAAAAAATATGACGGCACTGTAAGCGCACAGGCAACCGTAACCGAAATCCCCGAGGTACTTCCGTGCGACAAGGGACTTGTGGACATTTCGGGAAGTGCGGAATTTGCGGACAAAAATGCAGGCAACAGCAAAACGGTTACATTCACTGCAAGCGCTCTTACGGGTGCGAAAGCCGCAAACTACACGTTAGGAAACGTTACGGCAGCTGCGAGTGCAGACATAAAGCCGTTAAACGTAAACTTTACAATAGGTCAGACTACATTTGTATATGACGGCACAGACAAGGAAGTAAACGTTACGGCAACGGACGAAAACGGCAGAATATTTGACGGCTTTACCGTTGAATACGCTGCAAAGCCGAACAGCGCAGGAGTATATACCGCAACAATAGTTCTGGACGATCCGACAAACTATGTAAAAACTCAGGGCGATATAACCGTAACCGTTAAAGAGGCAACGCAAAATCAGCTTGTAATCACGGCTTTGCCCGGAACGGTGGAATACGGCGACACATTCAAGCTTGAGGCAAACGGCGGTGCGGACAACGGAACGGTTACGTGGTCGGCAAGCGGAAATGCAAGCATATCCGATGACGGCACGGTTACCGTTACGGGAACGGGCAGAATTGAAATTGAAGCGGTTAAAACAAGCGAAAACTACAACGAGGTTTCGGCTAAAGTTATATTTACCGCAATGCCGAAAAACGTTACGTTTGAACTTGGACGTTTAGAACAGATTTACGGCATGGTGATGGAAGTAAGCGTTGCTCCGAGTGATGACCGCATGGTTTCGGACGACTATAAAGTCACATACGACGGCAGTGAGGAAGTACCCGTAAACGCAGGCAAGTACAAGGTTGAGGCAGAAACAACAAATCCGAATTACAAGGGTTCCGCAAGCGGTACGCTTATAATAGAAAAAGCTCCCGCAAGCGGAGAAATTGTGCTTAGCAAGCGCAGTTACACCTACGGCGACACGGTTTCGGCAACGGCTGAGAATATACCGGAC
>CAKSPN010000126.1 GCA_934481375.1 uncultured Clostridia bacterium | reverse complement strand
ATATAAAGCCGTGCGTTGGATATGGTTTTGTTTTCATCGGCGGAAAATTCACGTCTGAACATAGGCGATGACTCGGTTACCGTATCGCCGTATCTGAGAACAACGCCCAAACCGTTGGTTCCGCTAAGGTCTAATGCTCCGTCGGTTATCGTTAAATCTTTTTCAAATCCGTCAACGGAGGTTCCCGCAAAATCCTCCGAATAAATGATATTTTTGTTGCTGTCTTTAATAACAATATTATCAAACATCATTTTTTCGTCACCGGGTTTTCTGAAACCTATGTAGCCAAGCTCAAACGGATCTTTTTTCATTGTTGTTGCAAGCTTGCCGTCAAAATATGTTTTAATTGTTCCTTCGGCGACTTCAATCGTCATATGCGCATAGTCGTCAACGCCCCATGTTTTATCGGACGTTATCGGGTGCCAGGCGAGGTATCCGTTAAAACTGCCGTTTACGCATGGCTGGGGAAGAAACAATATATTGTTTTTATCGTCTTTGGCTGAAATCTGCCACATATAAAAATCTCCCGAACCTTTTGCGCCGAAAAGGAATGAGGCGGTTTTTGCGACAATTTTAAAGTCAAGGTCAATGGTAAAGGTCGTGTCGGTAAAATATCCCGACCGCTTTGCGTCCGTTTTGGTTATCCATTGTGCGTCCGACCAGCCGGAATTCATAAGACCCGTTTCAAAATATGCAATATCTGAAACGGCGGATTTACCGTCTTTGTCTTTAGCCTCCGCACGCCAGAAATATCTTGTTGACGCCGCCAAAGCAGTACCCTCATACGAAATGTTTGCGGTTTCGTCGGAAGATATTTCGCCGCTGTCCCACACGTATGTACCGTTTAAAAGGTTATCCTCCGAAGCTGCAACGGTAATTCTGTATGAGGTCTGTTTTTGCCCTCTTACGGAGTTGTCCGCAAGGGTATAAGAGAACATGGGGATTTCGCTGTCAATCCCGATAGGATTGATTAACCCGTCCGTTTTCATATCCGCTATCCTCATCGTTGATGTCTGCACAATACCGCTTTCGTTTGCGGCATATCCCAAAACGGGAGTTGCCGATGCGAATATTGCGGCAGCCATTAAGACCGATACGGCTTTGGATAAAATCTTCTTCAATGCCATAAAATAAATTCCTCCTATTATTATTCTTATTTTAATTATACCGCATAACACAAAAAATGCTATGTGCAATATTATGCTTTGATATGTCTGATTTTAAGATGTTTTGTTTACAATAACCAAAAAATTGCACTTTTAAGGTATGCTTTGCAAATTTATCAAGTATACATACAACAAATTTTAATAAATCGGTTGAAAAAAGAGAAAAAATATTATATAATAGCTGTATGTGTAAGTTTTGCACACGTATTAAGGAAGGACTGATATTTTTATGGATTTTAAGAAAATATATGAAAGATGGCTTAATTCGCCGGCAGTGGACGAGGAAACAAAGGCGGAGCTTAAGTCGATTTCGGATAACGAAAAAGAAATAGAAGAACGCTTTTACCGTGAGCTGGAGTTTGGTACTGCAGGTATGCGCGGAATACTCGGCGCAGGCACAAACCGAATGAATGTATACAATGTGCGCCGTGCAAGTATGGGCGTGGCAAAGTACGTGAATGACGAGGGTGCGGACGCCGCCCGTGCAGGCGTGCTTATAGGTTATGACACACGCCATTGTTCAAGACTGTTTGCCGAGGAAACGGCCAAGGTGCTTGCGGCAAACGGCGTAAAAGCGTATTTGTTCCCGATAGTACATTCCGTGCCTGAGGTGTCGTTCGGAATAAGAGAGCTTAAAACGGCGGCAGGCGTTATGATAACCGCAAGCCACAACCCGAAGGAATATAACGGATATAAGGTGTACGGCCCCGACGGCGGTCAGCTGCCTCCGGAGGCTGCCGACGTTGTTGTAAAAGCAATAGACAGCTATGATATATTTGATGACGTTAAATACATCTCGCTTGACGAGGCAAAGGAAAAGGGACTTCTCGTAATCCCCGACAAGGCGCTTGACGAAAAGTTTATTGATACGGTTATAGAACAGCAGTTAAACCCCGAGGCGGTAAAGGAAGTTGCCGACACGTTTAAGCTTATATATACTCCGTTCCACGGAACAGGCTCACGCCCCGTACAGGCGGTTTTGAAAAAGATAGGCTTTAAAAATCTGCTTGTGGTAAAGGAACAGGATACGGAGGATGGAGATTTCCCGACTGTTAAATCACCTAACCCCGAAAACAAGGAGGGCTTTACCATAGCAATAGAAATGGCAAAAGCCAATGACGTTGACGTAATAATCGGAACAGACCCCGACTGCGACCGTGTCGGAATAGTGGTACGTGACGCGGAGGGTGTGTACAGAACTCTTACGGGCAATCAGACGGGCGCACTGCTTGTTGATTATATTTTAAGATCAAGAAAAGAAAAGGGAACGCTTCCCGAAAACGGCGTGGTTATAAAGACCATTGTTACAACGGAGCTTGCGGCGGCAATCGCAAAAAGCTACGGTATCGAGGTAATGAACGTTCTTACCGGCTTTAAGTATATCGGCGAGAAAATGACCGAGTTTGCAAAAACGGGCAGTCATACGTATCTTATTGGCTTTGAGGAAAGCTACGGCTATCTTGTCGGCACGCACGCACGTGACAAGGACGGCGTTGTTGCGTCAATGCTGATAGCGGAAATGGCGGCATATTACAAGACTAAGGGAAAGTCGCTGTATGAGGCATTGCAGGATATTTACAAGAAATACGGATATTATGTTGAAAAGACGGTATCATTCACAATGCCGGGTAAGGACGGTATGGAAAAGATGGCGTCAATCCTTTCGGGATTGAGAACAAATCCGCCCAAGCGCATAAACGGACTTGACGTAACGCTTTACACCGATTACGAAACACAGAAGATAACGGATAAAGACGGAAACGAGAGCGAGCTTTCGGGACTGCCGAAGTCGAATGTATTAAAATACAATCTTGCGGATGATAAATCGTATTTTATCGTAAGACCGTCGGGTACGGAGCCGAAAATAAAGGTTTATCTCGGAACTTCAGCCGATAATTTTGAAAAAGCCGAGAGTACGATAGAAAATATGCTTTCGGACGTAAAGGATAATATGGGTATAGAATAAAAACCGCCGTGAGCCGCTTTTGCGGCTCACGGATATTTTTAACGGAGGTATAATGTGAACAAAAGAGTAGAAAAGCTTTTAAAAAGCACATACGGAGCGCTCGGATTTTCGCTGTTCGGCGGGGCGGCGTATTTTATGCTTGTGCTGACGTTTGTAATGAATACCACAAAGCACGGCGGCTTGTTTTTGCTGTTCGTATTCCCGGCGGTTATATGCGGTGCGGCGCTGGTGCTGTTAAAGCTTATTAAGCAAAACAATGAAAACGAAAACACACGTGCAAATGCAATAATATTTTATCTGCATATATTGCTTTTTGTGATAAGCGTGATTTTTGCGGTGTCGGTGTTTGTATGACGGTACTGCACAATATACCGCCGCTGTATGATGAAAATTCAAAAATACTTATTCTGGGCAGTTTTCCGTCCGTAAAATCACGTGAGGCACAGTTTTTCTACGGACATCCGCAAAACCGTTTCTGGCGTGTTTTGAGTGCGCTCACGGGCGAGGAATGTCCTGCGGTGACGGAGGATAAGAAAGCGTTTTTAAAAAGGAACGGGATAGCCGTGTGGGACGTTATAAAAAGCTGTGACATAACAGGCTCGAGCGACAGCTCGATAAAAAACGCCGTTCCGAACGATTTGTCCGAAATATTTGAAACGGCAAATATAAAAAAGGTGTTCTGCAACGGAACGACATCATATAAGCTGTATAAAAGATATATGGAAAAGGAAACGGGGAGGACGGCGGAGCTTTTGCCGTCAACGAGTCCTGCCAATGCGGCGTATAAGCTTGACGATTTAATCAGGGAATGGAAAAAGATTAACGATTACGGCGATGAAAAAATGTAGGGGTCGATGCTCTCATCGACCCGCAGATATTGCACAAAATGCGTTTGCAATTACAGGGGTTTGCTCCTGCCGTTATTGCATAGCACAAAAGGCTGTAACAAAATGAAATCATTTTGTTACAGCCTTTTTATATATTCGATTATCTTATGGTTTTCCGAGAAAAAGTACGGATTAGCGTCAAAATATACGTGCGATATATCATCATATCTTACGGTTTTGTGATTTTCTATTTTGTTTTTGCAATCCCATGTTGTGTCAAATATGACCCAGCGCCCGTCAACGTATGCCTCGTTCCAGGCGTGGTTTTGCTCGGTTGTGGCGGCTGACTCGTCAGTCCATTGCGTGTCACTGCCGACGCCTAACGCATATCCAGCAACAACGTTGCAGGGAATGTTTACGCTTCTGCAAAGCGATGCCGAAAGTGTGGCAAACCCCAGACATACCGCACGGCGTGTATCGAGAACCTCGACGGCGGAATAGGGTGGAGGCGTTGCGGAATTTACGCTGTCCTCGTCATAGTAAATGTTTTCGCATATCCAGTCGTGTATGGCTGTAAGCTTTTGATAATCGGTCGTACAGCCGGCGGTTATCTGCTCTGCAAGACGTTTCACCGCTGCATTGTTTGTTTGTATGGAAACCGTGCTTTTAAGTGCGTCGCTTATGGATTTGTCCTTTTCGTAAAGCGCTTTGTTTGAGTCGTATACGGGTGATTTTTCGACCTCCCAGCCGTTCTCCGTGTGCACTATATATAGGTAGTTATACACCCAGCTTGAAAATTCGCCGTACGCTTTTGTACCGGCATATACGTCTATTTTCAGTTTGTTTTTATCGGTGTCGGGTATAGAAATTGTTTTGGAAAATTTGTTGTTATTGTTTACCGAAGCCGTAACCTGTGCAAGCTGATTGTCCTCGGTATCGGAAATGTTTATGACAAGATGCTGTCTGTAATCTGAGGATATAATTCCGAAAAGGCGCAGTTTGTTGTTTTCAATAACGGCGCTTATGTTCTCGCTCGGGAAAAAGGTAAGCATCGGACTGTCGGTTATATATGCATTTACCGCAACATCGGACGGGTCAATCGGCAGTTCCTCGTTTTTTATCAGTGCGATAATTTCGGATGGGGAGGGAATATGCGAGGTTATGTCAGCCATATATTCCGAAATGTACGATATTCTCGATGTAACGGCAGGCGAATTTTCCTCAAGGGCGGGAAAATATTTGCCGATGTTTGAAAAAAAGTCGGTCTGTGCGTTTACGGTAAGCAGGAGGGCGCAGAAAAGCAAGGGAATAAGAATTGTTCTTTTTTTCACGCTTTTGCACCTCCGACGGAATTTATTTATATACATTGTAGCATATTGCAAATAAAAATACAATATGAAAAGAATAACATTTTGTAATAAAAAAGCGCTGCGACCTAACTGAATAAGCCGCAACACCTTTATGTTGGAGGCGCCACCCGGATTTGAACCGGGGGATAAAGGTTTTGCAGACCTCTGCCTTACCACTTGGCTATGGCGCCGGGAATAAAAAAACGCAGAATGCGTTTGTTATATATTTATATAAATATTTGGGGGCAAATATGCCCCCGAAATATTTTTTTTGGAGCGGAAGACGAGATTCGAACTCGCGACGTTCACCTTGGCAAGGTGACGCTCTACCAC
>CAKSPN010000125.1 GCA_934481375.1 uncultured Clostridia bacterium | reverse complement strand
GGATACGCATACTGCGGTTGCAAAGTCGGTTTATGACAAGTATGCCGCAGAAACGGGCGATACAACAAAAACCGTTATCGCATCAACCGCAAGTCCGTTCAAGTTTAATCAGAGCGTGCTTATAGCATTGGAAAATCATAATTTCGTTGCAGGCAAGGACGAATTTACATTGCTTGAAGAATTATCCGAAAAGAGCGGAATGAATATTCCCAAATCATTGTATGAGCTTAAGGATAAGTCACCCATATACAATCTGGTGTGCGAAAAACAGCAGATGCAGCAGGTAGTAAGCGACTTTTTGATGATAGAATAAATTTTAAACACAATAAGGAAACTGCTTTAATTTAAAGCGGTTTCCTTGTTTTGCGAAATAACAGGAGGATTTATGAATAATACGGCGGATTTAAAGAAAAAGCTTGCCGACGGAACTTTCGGCGAAGAACTGGCATATCTTTATGTGTGCGGCGCTGCGGACACGAAAAAGTATGCCGACAGATACATAGAAGTTATAGACGGTCTTGAGGAAATATTCGGAAAGGCTGACGAGGTGGCACTGTTCAGCGCACCGGGCAGAACGGAAATAGGCGGCAATCATACCGACCATCAGCACGGCTGTGTGCTTGCGGGCAGTGTAAATCTTGACGTTATCGCCGCTGTTAAGTTAAACGGCACAAATGAAGTAAGAATAAAATCGCAGGGCTATGATATGGACGTAATAGACCTTGACGATCTGGAAATACATAAAGATCAGTACGGAAAAGCAATTTCGCTTATAAGAGGCGTTTTAAAAAGCTTTAAGGACAGAGGATACAAACTTTGCGGATTTGACGCATACACCGTTTCAAGCGTGCTTAAAGGCTCGGGATTGTCGTCATCGGCGGCTTTTGAGGTGCTTGTCGTCACCATCGTAAACAGCCTTTTTGCAAATAATGAGGTGAGCGTTGTCGAGGTTGCTCAGATAGGTCAGTTTGCGGAAAACGTTTATTTCGGAAAGCCGAGCGGATTGCTCGATCAGATGGCATCATCGGTAGGCTCGGTTGTTGCAATAGATTTTAAAGACGTTAAAAAGCCTGTGGTAAGAAAGGTTGAATTTGACCTTGCAAAGCACGGCTATGCGCTCTGTATAGTGGACAGCGGTGCAGACCATGCCGACCTTACTCACGAGTATGCGGCTATTCCGGCTGATATGAAAGCCGTTGCGGCATATTTCGGAAAAGAGTTTTTGCGTGACGTTGACGAAAACGAGTTTTTCGCAAATCTTAAACAGGTAAGAGCGGCACTGAATAATGACCGTGCAATATTGAGAGCAATACACTTCTTCGGTGATAACAAAAAAGCACAGGAGGAGGCTGCGGCGCTTGAAGCAGACGATTTTGACAAGTTCTTAAAGCTTAACAAGGAATCGGGAAGAAGCTCATATATGTATCTGCAGAACATATATGCCGCAAGTATGCCCGAGTCGCAGGCTGTATCGCTTGCGCTTGCACTTTGCGATGAGATATTGGGCGACAGAGGCTCGTACCGTGTTCACGGCGGCGGCTTTGCCGGTACGGTACAGGCGTTTGTTCCGCTTGATATGCTTGATGAATTTAAGAAAAAAACAGAAGCCGTATTGGGCGATGGAATGTGTTACGTTCTGTCAATCCGTCCTATCGGCGGATATGAATTGAAATAATATGCAAAAGAGCAGTATGCCCCTGTGGGCGGACTGCTTTTGCATTAGGCGGTAACGGAGGGTATTATGAACGATAAAGAATTGTATGAAAAGCTGACGCTTACAAGGCGTAATGTTTATAAGGAAACAACGGCGGAGGAAAAGTCCGAAATGACAGAGCTGTGCCGTGAGTACATAGACTTTTTGAATAACGGAAAAACGGAGCGTGAGTGTGTAAAACTCATTACCGATTATGCCGAAAAAAACGGCTTTGCTCCGCTTTCGGAAAAGGAAACGCTTAAAGCAGGTGATAAGGTTTATGCGGTAAACCGCGGCAAAAACGTGCTTATGGCGGTTATCGGAAGTGAGGATATAAGAGAGGGCGTTAATATAGCAGGTGCGCATATAGATTCGCCCCGTCTTGACTTAAAGCAAAATCCGCTTTACGAAAGCACCGATATGGCACTTTTGAAAACGCATTATTACGGCGGTATAAAGAAATATCAGTGGATGGCAATTCCGCTTGCGATACACGGCGTTGTTATAACGGCTGACGGCAATAAGATTGAACTTGCCGTGGGCGAAAAAGATGATGATCCAGTATTTTGCATAACCGACCTTCTTCCGCATCTGGCAAAGGATCAGATGTCGAAAAGAATGTCGGAGGGAATAGACGCCGAAAATATGAACGTGCTGATAGCCGGTATGCCCGATGGCGGCGAGGACGTCAAAGAAAACGTAAAATTTGCCGTGCTTAAGCTTTTGAACAAGCGCTACGGCATTACCGAAAAGGATTTTCAGAGTGCGGAAATAGAAGTTGTTCCGGCGGCAAAAGCAAGAAATGTCGGATTTGACGAAAGCTTTGTCGGCGGTTACGGACAGGACGACAGAGTGTGTGCGTTTACAACGTTAAAGGGTATACTTGATACAAAGGCTCCGAAAAAGACGGCGATAGCGTTTTTTGCCGATAAAGAAGAAATAGGCTCAATGGGAAACACAGGCTCACAGAGTGCATTTATGCAGATGATGATAGCCGAAATAACCGAAAAAGTGACGGGCAGCTGTTCCGTAACATCATATAACAGGGTTATTTCAAACTCGGCTTGTATGTCATCGGACGTAAGTGCGGCGGTGGATCCGAATTACGAATCCGTTTCCGAAAAGAACAATGCTTCCTTTACCGGATACGGTGTCGCGATAATAAAATACACGGGCGCAAGGGGAAAGTATGACTCCTCGGACGCAAATGCGGAGTTTGTGTATAAAATCGGAAAGATACTTGATGATAACGGCGTAATCTGGCAGACGGGCGAGCTTGGCAAGGTTGATCAGGGCGGCGGCGGCACGATAGCGCAGTATGTCGCAAATCTAAACATGGACGTTATCGATTGCGGCGTGCCGGTGCTTTCAATGCACGCACCGTTTGAAGTGACCGCAAAAAGCGATGTGTATATGGCATATCGTGCATATAAGGCATTTTATAAGGACAGATAAATAAAAAAAACACGGTGTAAAATTTTTTTACACCGTGTTTTTTGTTTATCAGAATGAGGAAATGCAAATTAATGACGCAACGCCAAGAATTATACCTATAACGCTCTTTACCGACAAGCGTTCTTTAAAGACAATTGCTCCGACAATTGCCGCTATTATCGTTGCGCCGCCGTTGATGAATGTAAAGAGTATTGCCGAGGAAATAAGCGATGCCGATATTGTGGCAAGCTGATTTATGACAAAAACGGCAAAAGCAAGCGTTGCGGCGAAAAATACAAGCTTTTTCGGGAACGGTTTTTTCTCGGTGCTGTCCTCGTTTTGCGGTTTTTTAATAAATGTCATAATTGCAAGCAAAACCGCCGGTACAAAGAATGTGAAGAATGAAAACAGCGACACGTTTCCGTCGGGTACACGGTGCGCAAAAAGCTTTTGGAAAAACATAGTCATACCGTTTGCAAAGAATGTTCCTATTAACAGCAAAAATCCCTTGAGCGTGAACGTGCCGTAAATTTCTTTTGACGAGCCGATAAGCAGATATGCCGAGAACAAAAGCACGGCAATACTTGCCACCTGTATAAATGACATCGGTTCATTGAATACAAAAATCCCTGCAACACACGGAATTATCAGACCTGCTGTGGAAAATACAGAATTAAGAACAACGGTTCCGTAATGATATGAGCGCAGACTTAGCAATGAACACATCGCAAGCGATATGCCCGACAGCGACGATATTATTACCGTTTCGGCGTTCAACCCGGAAAAGTCGTGCATAATTACAAAAATCAGCGCCGAAAAAAGCGAGGAAAACGTCATTGACATTGTAACGTACTTTGCATACGGCGTTTTTGACGAGGCAATGAGATTGCTTGCCTGCTTGGAGTAATAGCTTTGCACCACTCGCATTAACATTATAATTGCTATGTATAACACTACCATAAATAATAGCCACCTTTTGTTTTTTGATAAAAATAATATATCACAGCGGTTAGGGCAAGTCAATAAATCCGCTTACGAAAAACTTTCGTAAAAATCGTCGGCATATGTTATTGAAATTTTTTCGGTTTGCTGTTATACTTACATTATGAGGGGGATTTATTATGACTCTTAAGGACATTGCAAAGGAAGCGGGCGTTTCGGTGGGAACGGTGTCAAAGGCGTTTGCGGGCAGTGATGAGATAGGCGTAAAGACACGTGAGAGGATTTTTGACATTGCAAGAAGAAACGGCTGTTATGAAAAATATAAAAAGGATAAGTATTCTCAAAAGGTAATAGCGATTATCTGCCCCGAGCTCGGGAGCGAGTTTTACACGAGAATTGTGGACGAATTTGAAAAATATTTAAACAGTAAGTACGGAGCGGTTGTAAATATTTCGATAAGCCGATTTGACTCGGAACGTGAACGGGAACTTTTTGAGTATCACGCATTTGTGCAGAAAGCTGACGGAATAATCGTGATGGGTGCGGCGGAAAAGATAGTAAATTCGGGTTATGTGCCGATGATACTTATGGATACGGAGTCGAAAAATTTCGATAAAGTCGGCTGGGATATGAAAAAAGCCATAATGGAGGCTGTGAAATATCTCAAAGACAGAGGTCATACCGAGATAGGCTATATAGGCGAAAAACGTACTCACGGCAAATATACCGGATATGTTTCGGCAATGAAAGCATACGGGCTTGCCCCCAAGAGCGAGTATGTGAAAGTAAGCGAAAGACGCTTTGAGGACGGCGGCTATGAGGCAATGTCAGAAATTATATCGGGCGGCGTACTGCCTACGGCGATTATCGCCGCATACGATTATATGGCGATAGGCGCTATACGATGTATAAAGGAACACGGCTTAAGCGTGCCGGGCGATATATCGGTTATGGGTATAGACAACATATCCGCCGACCGCTACCTCGATATTCCGCTTACCTCAATACATATACCGTTCGACAATCTGTTTGAGTCGGCGGCAGATATGCTTATGAAAAAGATAAATAACAAATATTACGTATCGGACTCCGACGTTATAGCGCAGTGCGGAATTATAGAGCGCAAGTCTGTGCGAGACATCAGAGAAACTCGGTCATAAATTTCCAATATCGTTTCGGCATATGCGTCATACGGCATCGCTCGTTATGACGCTCTTTTATTTCAATCGTATCGTAAAATTTCTTCCACATTTTTCGGTATTCGCTCTCCGAGTCGCTCAAATGCAGAACGGGAATATCTACGCCCTCGTGTATAAGACAGGTTTTTCCGTTGTAGACAAGACATTGGTTTCTTGCGGTATCGTGAATGATGAACGGCATAGAGGAATAACGCTTGCGAAAATGTGTGGAAATGAGCGGCAAAACATTGTTTTTCGGCTCTATTCGGCTGTAATATACGCCGTTTTCAAGCTCCGAAAACCGCACAAACCCCGTGTATAAATGCGCCTCGCTGCCTACGGCTTGGGAGGCGGAAACCACTTTGTTCACACACTCGACGGTAAGGCGGCTGTTTACG
>CAKSPN010000124.1 GCA_934481375.1 uncultured Clostridia bacterium | reverse complement strand
TTTCTGCGTCATCAGCTTGAGGTATATTTAATCGAAAACAAAGCGGACGCGGAAAAGATTGCAAACCAGGTGCTTGTTAATAAAAGAAGCCGTGAAAATGCGGAAAAAGCACGGATTGACATTAAAAAGAAGCTTACAGGCTCGATGGACGTAACCAACAGAGTCGAGAAATTTGTCGACTGCCGTACAAAGGACGTGTCACGCCGTGAATTGTATATAGTGGAGGGCGATTCGGCGCTCGGCTCGTGCAAGCTTGCACGTGACGCAAGCTTTCAGGCGATTATGCCTATACGCGGAAAAATATTAAACTGTTTAAAAGCCGATTATCCGAAAATCTTCAAAAGCGACGTAATCGTTGATTTGATGAAGGTTCTCGGCTGCGGCGTTGAGATAAAATCAAAGCATAATAAGGGACTTGACAGCTTCAGCCTCGATAATCTCAGATGGAGCAAAATAATAATCTGTACCGATGCCGATGTTGACGGATACCAGATACGTACTCTGATACTTACAATGCTCTACAGACTTACCCCGACGCTTATAGAGGAGGGTTTGGTGTATATTGCGGAGTCGCCGCTTTACGAGATAACCGTTACAAAGACAAAGCGCAGGGGAGAAAAGCATTTTGCCTACACCGATGCGGAAAAGGACGAGATAGTCGCAAAGCTTAACGAGGACGGACTTAAAAAGAGCAGTGACGATTACGATATAAAGCGCTCCAAGGGACTCGGTGAAAACCAGCCCGAAATGATGAGTCTGACCACTATGCACCCGTCCACAAGACGGCTTATCCGTGTTACGCCGGAGAGTATGGAGAGAACGGCGCAGATGTTCGATGTGCTTTTGGGCGATAATCTTGCAAGCAGAAAAGATTACATCGCAAACAACGGCGGACTTTATATGGAAATGCTTGATTTATCATAAGGAGTAATTTATGGCTAAGAAGAAAAAAGAAGAACCGGTTATAATATCCGCTCCGATTGAGGAGCAGCCGATAACCGAAACACTTGAAAAAAACTATATGCCGTATGCGATGAGCGTTATAGTTTCACGTGCCATACCGGAAATAGACGGATTAAAGCCGGCTCACAGAAAGCTTTTGTATACGATGTACAAAATGGGGCTTTTGGGCGGAAAGCTTACAAAATCCGCAAATGTTGTCGGTCAGACGATGAAATTAAATCCGCACGGCGACAGCGCCATATATGAAACAATGGTGCGTCTTACACGCGGCAACGAGGCGCTTTTGCATCCGCTTATCGAATCGCAGGGTAACTTCGGTAAGCAGTATTCGAGAGATATGGCATATGCCGCCGCACGTTATACGGAGGTAAGGCTTGAACCGATTTGCGAGGAGCTTTTCGGTGATATTAATAAGAACACCGTTAAATTTGTGGATAACTATGACGGCGAAATGCAGGAGCCTACGCTTTTGCCGGTCGCTTTCCCGAATATTCTCGTAAATCCCAATCAGGGTATAGCGGTAGGTATGGCAAGCAATATATGCTCTTTTAATCTGAGCGAGGTGTGCAATGCCGCCATTGCGTATATGAAGGACGAAAATGCCGATTTGCTTGAAATAATGCCTGCACCTGACTTTTCAATGGGTTCGGAGCTTATTTATTCAAAAGAGGAAATGCGTGTCATATACGAAACGGGGCGCGGAAGCTTTAAATTGCGTGCAAAATACGTGTACGATAAAGCGAACAATTGCATAGATATTCTCGAAATTCCTTATACAACAACCTCCGAAGCAATAATAGGCAAGATAATGGAGCTTATAAAGGGAAACAAATTAAGAGAAATATCGGACGCACGTGACGAAATAGGTCTTGACGGATTTAAGATAACGCTTGATTTAAAGCGTGGAGTCGATCCCGATGCGCTTATGCTTAAGCTGTATAAGCTTACACCGCTTGAGGACAGCTTTGCATGCAACTTTAACGTTCTTATAAATAATCGTCCTATGGTACTCGGAGTCAAGGAAATTCTCAGAAACTGGATAGAATTTCGTATGGACTGCATCAAAAACGGTATCAGATACGATATTGAGAAAAAGAGCGAAAGACTGCATCTTCTCACAGGTTTAAAGAAAATATTGCTTGATATAGACAAGGCTATTGCGATAATACGCCATACGGAGCGTGACGAGGACGTTGTTCCGAACTTGATGGACGGTTTCGGACTGGACGAGGCACAGGCGGAATACGTTGCGGATATTAAGCTGCGTTATCTCAATAAAGAATATATCATAAAAAGAACTGCGGATATAGAAAAGCTGACGGAGGAGCTTAATGAACTTAACTCCATACTTGCAAGCGATAAAAAGGTTAAAAAGCTTATAGCGGATCAGCTTACGCAGATTGCCAAGAAATACGGTCAGCCGAGAAAAACGGAGATAGTAAGCGGCGAAACGCTTGAGGAATACAAAGAGGAGGATCATATAGAGGATTATCCGCTTACGATATTCTTCACACGTGAGAATTATCTTAAAAAGATAAGCGCAGTTTCGTTAAGGTCCACAACTACGGAGCATAAGCTCAAGGAGGACGATGAAATACTGCAGACAATAGAAAGCACCAATAAATCGGAGCTTTTGTTCTTCTCAAATCAATGCAACGTATACAAAATGCGTACTTACGATATGCCCGACTGCAAGGTGAGCGCAATGGGCGAATACCTGCCGGGAATTTTGGGACTTGAAGAAAATGAAAAAATATTGTATACTGTAGTAACAACCGATTATTCGGGAATGATGCTGTTTGCTTTTGAAAACGGAAAAATGGCAAAGGTTGAACTTAATAAGTACGAAACGAAAACAAACAGGAAAAAACTTATAGGCGCATATTCGGATAAATCGCCGATATGCGATATAAGGCTTATCGAAAACGACATCGACATAGTTGTGATGTCTGATAATAATAAGGTTTTGTGTATAAACACGGATAAAATACCGCTTAAAACAACAAAAAGCACACAGGGTGTGCAGGTTATGACGCTTAAAAAGAAAGGTGCGGTGCTGACACGTGTAAGCGCAAAGGCGGACTGTACGCTGAATAACCCCGAGGTATACAGGGTTAAGAATATTCCGGCGGCTGGAGCGTTTTTGAAAAAGGACGATACGCAAATGAGCCTTATCTGATTATAAAAAACCTTTGAAAGGAAGTGACGTTATGCTGACAGAAGAAGAGCGTGTAATGCTTGAGAGAAAATTTCAGGCGGAAGCAGAAGAATTATATGCACCTTTTTCAAAGGAGGCGTTTAAGAAATACGGAGTAAAACGAGGTCTGAGAAACGAGGACGGAACAGGCGTTATGGCAGGTCTGACCTCGGTAGGTCAGGTTGTCGGATATTATATGGACGACGGTGAAAAGTATCCTATGGAGGGTCATTTGAAATACAGAGGATACGACCTTAACGACCTTGTTGAAAACTGCGAAAAGGAAGGCAGATTCGGATTTGAGGAGATAGCGTATCTTTTGCTGTTCGGACATCTGCCGCAGGCAAAAACCCTTGCGTCATTTACCAGACTTATAGGAAACCTGAGAAAACTCCCCGACGGATTTGCGGAGGATATGATATTAAAAGCACCGTCAAAAAATATTATGAACAAAATGGCAAGATCGGTGCTTGCGGCGTATTCGTACGATTCAAACCCGGACGAAGTGAGCGTGGGAAATATATTAAGGCAGTCTATAGAACTTATAGCACGTATGCCCGTTATGGCGGCGTACGGTTATCAGGCAAAGAGCCATTACCATGACGGAAACAGCCTGTATCTGCATACGCCGCAGGTAAAGCTTTCCACGGCGGAAAATCTTTTGTATATACTCCGCCCCGATAACAAATATACCCGTGAAGAAGCGGAAATGCTCGATATTATGCTTATGGTGCACGCAGAACACGGCGGCGGTAACAACAGTGCTTTTACAACGAGAGTCGTATCCTCATCGGGAACGGATACATACAGCGCAATAGCGGCGGCTATCGGCTCGCTTAAGGGTCCGAAGCACGGCGGTGCAAACGAGCGTGTTATGGCGATGATGTCCGATATAGAATTGGCTGTAAGCGATTGGGAGGACGAGGACGAAATAAGCGCATATCTTGAGAAAATACTCCGCAGGGAGGCTTTCGACGGCGCAGGTCTTATTTACGGAATGGGACACGCAATTTATACCTACAGCGACCCGAGATGTGTACTTCTTAAGAAAAAAGCCGAAAAGCTTGCGGCAAGCAATGAGGAATTTTTAAAGGAGTATAAGCTTTACAACAAAATTGAAAAGCTTACTCCGGGCATTTTTGCACGTGTAAAGCATAACGATAAGGTGATGTGCGCAAATGTGGATATGTATTCGGGATTTGTTTATAAAATGCTCGGCATACCGAAGGATATGTATACACCGCTGTTTGCGATTGCGAGAATTGTCGGTTGGTGTGCGCACAGGCTTGAGGAAACAATGGGCTGTGACAGAATTATACGTCCGGCATATAAGTCGATTACGCATAAAAAGGAATACGTTCCGATAAGTGAGAGATAAGGAGAAAACAATGGATAAAGTTAATATTCTCGGCGTAAAGGTCGATATGGTGAATATCTCCGAGGCGGCGGATAAAATTATGGGATTTTTTGATGAGGATCGCCTTCATACGGTGTTTACGCCGAATTCCGAGATAATTATGGCGGCGTACCGTGACAGCTCGTTTGCCGATATTTTAAATTCCGCAGACCTTTTGACGGCGGACGGCATAGGCGTGGTGTATGCGTCAAAAATTCTTAAAAAGCCGATAAAAGAGCGTGCGGCGGGCTATGACATAGCGTGCAGAGTGCTTGAAAAGCTGGACGGCAGTGAGCATAAGCTGTATCTGTTCGGCGGAAAGCCGGGCGTTGCGGAAAAGGCAATGGCAAATCTGCTTAAAAAATATAAAAATCTTAAAATAGCGGGACTAAGAAACGGCTATTTCAAAAAAGAAGAAGAAGCAGACATTGTAAAGGACATAAACGAGTCGGGTGCGGATATAGTTTTTGTATGCCTTGGAGCGCCCTTGCAGGAAAAATGGATAACAAGGCATAAAGATGAGCTTAAAGCAAAGGTTGCAATGGGAATAGGCGGAAGTCTTGATGTATTCGCGGGAACTGCGGAGCGTGCGCCGGATGTATTCTGCAAGCTCGGACTCGAATGGTTTTACAGACTTTGCAAGGAGCCGAGCCGTGCCGGAAGAATGATGGATTTGCCGAAATTCGGTATGACGGTTCTCACAAAGGGGAAAAAGTATAAACAGGATTAAACGGAGAAGGATAATGGGGATATTAATTGCGGTGGACGGCGTTGACGCAAGCGGAAAACAGACGCAGACGGAGCTTTTGTACAAACGGCTTTCGGAGGAGGGCAAAAAGGTACGGCTCGTTTCGTTTCCGGCATACGGGAGCGAGTCATCGGCGCTTGTTAAGATGTATCTTAACGGGGATTTCGGCGATAAGCCTGAGGACACAAGCGCATATGCGGCGTCAAGTTTTTTTGCGGCGGACAGATTTGCCACCTATAAAACCGATTGGGGTAAGGATTACAAGGACGGAACGATTATAATTGCGGACAGATACGTTTCATCGAATATGATACATCAGGCAGGGAAGATAAAGGATAAAACCGAAAAGGATAAGTT